>NZ_JACHDI010000018.1:0-179965 GCF_014201025.1 Paraburkholderia sp. MM5384-R2 | reverse complement strand
GTCAACAGGTTTTTATCACTCGCTTAACCTGCCCACGCCGCTGAAGCCCACGCCATCAAAGGCTTCCCGCTTCTGCGCACCCCGGCGTCCGGAGCGCGAAAGAGCGGAATTCTAGTCGCCGGCATCGGGACTTGCAAGCGATATTTTGACAAGCGTATTAACGGTGCTTGAAAACCGGTTTGCGCTTCTCCACGAACGCGGCCATGCCCTCTTTCTGGTCTTCGGTGGCGAAGAGCGAATGGAACAGGCGGCGCTCGAAATGCACGCCCTCCGCGAGCGTCGTTTCAAAGGCTCGGTTGACCGACTCCTTGACCATCAGCACCGCCGGCAGCGGGAATTCCGCAATGGTGGCGGCCGCGCCGACCGCTTCGTCAAGCAGCGATGCCGCCGGAATCACGCGCGAAACCAGTCCGGCGCGCTCCGCTTCGGCGGCATCCATGAAACGGGCGGTCAAACAGAGGTCCATCGCCTTCGCTTTTGACACCGCCCGCGGCAAGCGCTGCGTGCCGCCCGCGCCCGGCATGATCCCGAGCTTGATTTCCGGTTGACCGAACTTCGCCGTGTCGGCGGCGAAAATGATGTCACACATCATCGCCAGTTCGCAGCCGCCGCCGAGCGCGAAGCCCGCCACCGCGGCAATGATCGGCTTACGGATCGAGCGAACCGTTTCCCAATTGCGCGTGATGTAGTCGCCCTTGTAGACATCCATATAGGAGTACGACGCCATCATCCCGATGTCCGCGCCGGCCGCGAACGCTTTCTCGCTGCCCGTCAGGACGATTGCGCCAATCGACTCGTCGCCGTCGAACTCGCGCAACGCTGCGCCTAGTTCATCCATCAGCGCGTCGTTCAGTGCATTCAGAGCCTTCGGACGGTTGAGCGTAATCAGTCCGACCCGTCCCCGCGTCTCAACCAGAATGTTTTCGTAAGCCATGCCGCCTCCATAAGGGTTAATCGCACGCGAAAAACGCTTCGCGCATCGTCTGCGGTGATGCTACCATTCCCCAACCAACCGGTCGGTCAATTATTCGACAGGTATTTCCCCAACGTACAGCCGAGCCTCTTTGCCATGACACATCCGCTATTCACCAAGCACGAAGACACGCTGCACAAAGCGCTCGCCGCGCTCGAAACGCGCGGCTACTGGAGCCCGTTCGTCGAGATGCCCAGTCCGAAAGTGTACGGGGAAACAGCCAACGCGGACGGCGAAGCCGCGTTCAAAGCGCTTCTAGACAAAACGTTCGACCTGGACCAACCGTCGACGGGAGAGACCGTCGGCGCAGAGGTTTCGCCGTTCGGCTTCCAGCTCGGCGTGCGTTACCCGAAAGCCGACCCGAGCGCGCTCATCGCCGCATCTGCCGCGGCGCAACGCGATTGGCGCGCCGCCGGCCCGCAGGCATGGATCGGCGTGAGCCTCGAAATCCTCGCGCGCCTGAATCGCGCCAGCTTCGAGCTCGGCTACAGCGTGATGCACACGACCGGTCAGGCGTTCATGATGGCCTTCCAGGCAGGGGGCCCACACGCGCAGGATCGCGCGCTCGAAGCGGTCGCGTATGCCTGGGATCAGCTGCGCCGTATTCCCGCCGACGCGCACTGGGAAAAGCCGCAAGGCAAAAACCCGCCGCTCGCGATGCACAAGCGCTACACCGTCGTGCCGCGCGGCATCGGCCTCGTGCTCGGCTGCTGCACATTCCCGACGTGGAACGGCTATCCGGGCCTGTTCGCCGATCTGGCCACCGGCAACACGGTGATCGTCAAGCCGCATCCGGGCGCGATCCTGCCGCTCGCGCTGACCGTGCGCATCGCGCGTGACGTGTTGCGCGAAGCGGGCTTCGATCCGAACGTCGTCACGCTGCTGGCCACCGCCCCGAACGACGGCGCCCTCGTCCAGCAACTGGCCCAGCGCCCCGAGATCAAACTGATCGACTTCACGGGCAGCACCCAGAACGGCACCTGGCTCGAGCGCAACGCGCACCAGGCGCAGGTCTACACCGAAAAAGCTGGCGTCAATCAGATCGTCATCGACTCGGTCGACGACATCAAGGCGGCCGCGCGCAACATCGCGTTCTCGCTGGCGCTGTACTCAGGCCAGATGTGCACCGCGCCGCAAAATATCTACGTACCGCGAGACGGCATTCGCACCGCGGAAGGCACGCTCAGCTTTGACGATGTCTCCCAGGCGCTTGCCGGCGCGGTGCAAAAGCTCGTCGCCGATCAGGCCCGCGCCGTCGAACTGCTCGGCGCGATCCAGAACGAAGGCGTCGTGCAGCGCATTGACGAAGCCGCCGGGCTCGGCCGCGTTCTCGTCGCGAGCCAGACGCTCGACCATCCGTCCTTTCCGGGCGCTCGCGTGCGCACACCGCTCGTATTGCAACTCGACGCCTCGACCGACCGCGCCCAGTTCACGAGAGAATGGTTCGGGCCGATCTCGTTCGTCATCGCGACGGACTCGACCGCGCAGTCACTCGACCTCGCTGGCGACATTGCTGCCGAGCACGGCGCGCTAACGCTGGCGGTCTACAGCACGGACGACGCCGTGCTCGACGCCGCGCACGAAGCGTCGATCCGCGGCGGCGTCGCACTGTCGATCAACCTGACCGGTGGCGTGTTCGTCAACCAGTCCGCGGCTTTTTCGGACTTTCACGGCACCGGCGCCAACCCGGCCGCGAATGCCGCGCTTGCCGATGCCGCTTTCGTCGCCAACCGCTTCCGTGTCGTTCAAAGCCGCGTTCATGTTGAACCGAAAGCGGCGTCCGCGGTAGCTGGCTGAACGGCATAAGAAGGCTTCAGCACAACGCACGACTTCGTCCTATGCCGTTCGGCGGATGGACCGAGTCGTGCGCTCTGACTAACATCAGACATCGGATCGGCATCACGCGCCGACGCTAGTCGAGGGACCGTGCCCATCGGCCAAAGAGAGTTTGAGGAGACACCCCATGTCATATGAAGCGATCCGGCTGGACCTCGACTCATCGAGCCACGTCGCCACCATCACGCTGAACCGCCCGGACAAGCTCAACAGCTTCACGCGCGCGATGCATCAGGAACTCGGCGCGGCACTCGACCAGGTCGAAAAGTCGGGCGCCCGTGCGCTCGTGCTCACCGGCGCGGGACGCGGCTTCTGCGCCGGCCAGGATCTCGCCGACCTCGATTTCACGCCCGGCGCGATGACCGACCTCGGCGCCGTGATCGATGAATACTTCAATCCGTTGATCCGCCGTCTGCAAGCGCTACCGTTTCCGGTGATCGCCGCGGTCAACGGCACGGCCGCCGGCGCGGGCGCCAATCTCGCGTTGGCCTGCGACCTGGTGCTCGCAGCTCGCTCCGCGAGTTTCATCCAAGCGTTCGTGAAGATCGGTCTCGTGCCGGATTCGGGCGGGACGTGGTTCCTGCCGCAACGCGTTGGCATGGCACGCGCGCTCGGCCTCGCGATCACCGGCGACAAGCTCAGCGCCGACACAGCCGAAAGCTGGGGCTTGATCTGGCAAGCGCTCGACGACGCCGAACTGGCTCCGGCCGCGGCAAATCTCGCGGCCCAGCTTGCCCAGCAACCGACGCGCGCGATCGCCGCGATCAAGCAGGCGATGCGTGCCGGCACGACGCAAACGCTCGACCAGCAGCTCGATGTCGAGCGTGATCTGCAGCGCCAACTAGGCGCCTCGCACGATTACGCGGAAGGCGTGCAGGCATTTATCGAAAAGCGCGCGCCGCGCTTCGAGGGGCGTTGAGATGTCCACGCAAACCACCCGCCCCGACCAGATGACTGCCGACGAACTCGCCCGCGCGACAGCTGCCGCGATGTACGAAAACGACGCCTGCAGTCGCGCGCTCGGGCTCGAGATTCTCGAAGTGCGCCCCGGCTATGCGCGGCTGCGCATGGCGGTGCGCGACGACTTCCTGAACGGCCATCAGATCTGCCACGGCGGTCTGATCTTCACGCTCGCCGATTCGACCTTCGCGTTCGCCTGCAACACTTACAACATCAATACGGTTGCCGCCGGCTGCTCGATCGAATACCTCCGGCCGGTCTACGGCGGCGACATGCTGAGCGCCGAAGCGGTCGAGCAGACATCGAGCGGGCGCACTGGCATCTACGATATTCGCGTCACGAATCGCGCCGGCGAGACCGTCGCGATGTTTCGCGGCAAGTCGGCGCAAATCAGGGGCAACCTGATTCCCACCGGCGACTAACATTGAGCGGCGGCAAGCCAGAGCCGCCCTCGCGGACGACTGTCTGCGTGGCTCTCTGACGCCAACGCGTTACATATCAAACTCAGATACTGAGGCAGCAAGGAGACATTCGATGAGCACCGCTCTTCCGCTCGATCCGATCGAGACCGCCAGCCGCGACGAGCTCGCCGCGCTCCAACTTGAACGGCTCAAATGGTCACTCACCCATGCGTATGAAAATTCGCCGGTGTACCGGCGCAAGTTCGACGAAGCCGGTGTTCATCCGGGCGATGTCAAGTCGCTCGCGGACCTCGCGCGCTTTCCGTTCACGACGAAGAAGGATTTGCGCGACAACTATCCGTTCGGCATGTTCGCGGTGCCGCAGGAGCAGATTTCGCGAATCCATGCATCGTCTGGGACGACCGGCAAGCCGACCGTCGTCGGCTATACGGCGCGCGACATCGACACGTGGGCGAATCTCGTCGCCCGTTCGATACGCGCCGCCGGCGCGAAGCGCGGCGACAAGGTGCACGTGAGCTACGGCTACGGCCTCTTCACGGGCGGCCTCGGCGCGCATTACGGCGCCGAGCGCGCGGGGCTCACCGTGATTCCGTTCGGCGGTGGTCAGACCGAAAAGCAGGTGCAGCTGATCCAGGACTTCCGGCCGGACATCATCATGGTGACACCGAGCTACATGCTGTCGATCGCCGACGAACTCGAGCGCCAGGGTATCGACCCGGCTAGCTGCTCATTGCGCATCGGCATCTTCGGCGCTGAGCCGTGGACCAACGAAATGCGCGAGGCGATCGAAAAACGCATGGGCATCGACGCGGTCGACATCTACGGTCTCTCCGAAGTGATGGGCCCGGGCGTCGCCTCGGAGTGCATCGAGACCAAAGACGGCCCGACGATCTGGGAAGACCATTTCTATCCCGAGATCATCGACCCCGAAACGGGCGAGGTGCTGCCCGATGGCGAACTCGGCGAACTCGTGTTCACGTCGCTGACGAAAGAAGCGCTGCCGATCATCCGCTACCGCACGCGCGATCTCACGCGCCTGCTGCCGGGCAGCGCCCGCACGATGCGGCGTATGGAAAAAATCACGGGCCGCTCGGACGACATGATGATCGTCCGTGGCGTCAATGTGTTCCCGACGCAGATCGAAGAGTTGCTGCTCAAGCAGCACGCGCTCGCGCCGCACTATCAGATCGTACTGACGAAGGAAGGGCCGCTCGACGTGTTGACGCTGAACGTCGAACCGTGCCCCGAAAGCGCGCCGGATACTTCCGCGCTAACCACCGCGAAAAACGCGCTGGCGTACGACATCAAGGCGCTGATTGGCGTCAGCGCGGTGGTGAACGTGCTGGCCGTGAATGGGATCGAGCGCTCGGTGGGCAAGGCGCGGCGGGTGGTCGACAAGCGCAGATCGGGGCTCTAAGTCAGGCAACGGGCAGCGACGCGCAGCGTAAGGGCCCAACAAAAAACGGCGTCACGCACGGATCCTGATCCAAACGTGACGCCGATTTCCACGACATCTATTAACGGCTTCGCGGCAGCCTCCAACCCGCCTCCCGAAAACCGCTGTAACTCAAACGGCAGTCACGCTTCCGCCTGCGCCCCACCGCCTCACGAATTCGGCAGCAGCAACCACATCCGGCCACCCTGCTTCATCTTGCCAGCCAGATCACCGGCATCGTCGCCGAGGCCCCAGAAGTAGTCGGCGCGCACGCCGCCTTTGATCGCGGTGCCCGTGTCCTGCGCGAACACGAGGCGGTTCAGCGGCGAGTTCGTCAGCGGCCGTGTGGTCTGCAGGAACACCGGCGTGCCGAGCGGAATCGCGCTCGGGTCGACCGCAATCGAGCGTTCCGGCGTCAGCGGCACGCCGAGCGCGCCGATCGGACCGTCCGCGCCGCCGCTCGGCATACTTTCGGCCGACGGCATCTCGCGAAAAAACACGAAGCGCGGATTGGTGTCGAGCAATCCATCGACGCGCGTCGGATTCGCGCGTGCCCATGCCTTGATGCCCTGCATCGTCGCCTGCGCGGGTGTGATCTCGCCATGATCGAGCAGCCAGCGCCCGATCGACTTGTACGGCTGATCGTTGGTACCGCCAAAGCCGACGCGCATCACACTGCCGTCTTCCATCACGATGCGCCCGGAGCCCTGCACCTGCAAAAAGAATGCTTCGATCGGGTCGTCGACCCACACGAGTTCGTTGCCGCTGAGCGCGCCCGAGCGTTCGAGTTGGGCGCGCGCCGGCAACGGCGCCCCCACGCGATAGCCGGCGGGCCAGCGGTACAGCGCGGTCTGATATACCCCATGCCGCGTGCGCGAGCCCCGCAGCAGGGGCTCGTAGTAACCGGTGACCAGACCGTCGAGCGTGCCGTCGCCATTCGCGAGCTGGAACGGCGTGAAGTAGGCTTCGAAGAAGGCGCGCGCGCCGATGACGTCGAGATCGTCGATTTGCGCGGCGGCCGCGCATGCACGCGACCAGTTCGGCTGACGCGCGAGCCTCGTGCAGTTTTGCCGCAACGCGGCCGTCGCGCCGATCAGCGAGTCGTCCTGCCAGCCCGGCACCTGCTGCCACGCAACCGCGGTCAAGCGCGACGACGCGATCTGGCCGGGGATGATCGCCGCGCCGCTCGGCGGCGAAGGCCGGAGCGCGCCGCCGCCGCCGCAGGAGGCAAGCAACACCGCAACCGACAATGCACCGACCCACGCGCCGGCTCGGCGGACAAAACGCATACAATGTTCGTTCTTGATGGAAACCGCCATGTCTGATTTGTTCGACGAATACCCGATGCTCATCTTCGCGCTGGAATCGCTGCTCGCGCTGTTCCTGCTCGTCTTTATCGTTGTGTGGACGTCGGCTGGCAAGAAAAAAGCGCGACGTGCCAAGCCGGCGGAACGGTCCCAACAGCAAAAGCCGCAGTGACCCTGGCCGGCGGGTTGCATACAGAACCCGCGCAACCCCTCGTGCCTCAAGCGCTCGTCTGAGCGCTCATCCAACCACCCACTCAACTGCCCGCTACGCCGCGCGCCGATACGAACTCATTAAAGACCGCGCAACACCGCGCCGGTTCAATGCAACGTTCGCGGCATGCGCAGCACGAACTCCGGCACCGGCGCCTCGAAGCGCTCACCATCCTCCGCCACGCAGAAGTAATCGCCGCGCATCGTGCCGACCGGCGTCGCGATCACTGCCCAACTCGTGTATTCGAAATGCTCGCCCGGCTTGAGCAGCGGCTGATGACCGACCACGCCCAGGCCTTTGACCTCCTGCACGGTGTTTTCGCTGTCGGTGATGATCCAGTGACGCGCGATCAACTGTGCGGGCACCTGGCCGGTGTTACGGATGGTCAGCGTGTAGGCAAAGGCGTACTGGCGACGCTCCGGGTCCGATTCTTCGGGCAGGTAGTGCACCTGCGCCGAGACGCTGAATTCGTACTGGCTCATCCTGATTCCGATCTGATCAAACGGGCTGTGAAAAATCGTGGAAGGCCCGAACGCCAATGGTCTGCGGGTGCAGCGGCGATGCGGCGCTCATGGAATGGCATTCTGCTTGATGCGCGGCATGGCCGCAACCGGATACGCCTTTCGGCCAGCCGTGTCTAAGACGTTGGGACACGGCTGCTTTGCCGCGCCCAGTCTCCATGTCGTTTTTGCGCCGGCACTTTGCGAAGTTTCATCGCGCGATTCCGCCACGCCAACCGCGGCCAGCACCCCGGTCTGCACGCGCAAAACCGGTAAAATGGCGCTTTCCCGCTTGCATCGGCCCCTGTCATGACGCAATTTCGCATCGCCCCCAGCATTCTCTCCGCCGACTTCGCCCGCCTGGGCGAAGAAATCCGCAATGTCGTCGCCGCCGGCGCCGACTGGATCCACTTCGACGTGATGGACAACCACTACGTGCCGAACCTGACCATCGGCCCGCTCGTATGCGAAGCGATCCGCCCGCACGTGGACGTGCCAATCGACGTGCACCTGATGGTGCGTCCCGTCGACCGTATCGTGCCGGACTTCGCGAAAGCCGGCGCGAACCTGATCAGCTTTCACCCGGAAGCGTCGGATCACATCGACCGCACGCTGTCGCTGATCCGCGACCACGGCTGCAAGGCCGGCCTCGTGTTCAATCCGGCGACGTCGCTGAACTATCTCGATCATGTGATGGACAAGGTCGACCTCGTGCTGATCATGTCGGTGAACCCGGGCTTCGGCGGCCAGTCGTTCATCCCCGAGGCGCTCAACAAGCTGCGCGAAGCGCGCAAACGCATCGACGCGTACACCGAGCGCACCGGCCACGACATCCACCTCGAAGTGGACGGCGGCGTGAAGGTCGACAACATCGCGGAAATCGCGGCGGCCGGCGCGGACACGTTCGTGGCCGGCTCGGCGATCTTTGGCCAGCCCGATCACAAAGTCGTGATCGACAGGATGCGCGCCGCCCTCGCGACCGTCCAGCGTTAAAAACCAGCGCCTCATGACCACTCCATATCCCGCCCCGACGTTTACCGGCCCGCGCCTCGAAGCCGCGATCATCGACCTCGACGGCACGATGATCGACACGGCCGACGACTTCACCGCCGGCCTGAACGGTATGCTCGCTCAACTCGACGCGGAGGAAACGACGCGCGAGGAAGTGGTCGGCTACGTCGGCAAGGGTTCGGAGCATCTGATCCGCAGCGTGCTTGCGCCGCGCTTCGAAGCCGAGCACGCGCAAGAGCGCTTCGACGAAGCGCTCGCGATCTATCAGGCCGAGTACGCGAAGATCAACGGCGTGCACACGCGGCTTTATCCAGACGTCGAGGCCGGGCTGCGCGCGCTGCGCGACGCGGGCCTGAAGCTCGCCTGCGTGACCAACAAGCCGCACCGCTTCGCGCTCGAATTGCTGCAGCAGTACCGGCTTGCACCGTATTTCAGCGTCGTGCTCGGCGGCGACAGTCTCGCGAAAAAGAAACCGGACCCGCTGCCGATGCTGACCGCCGCCGCGCAACTCGGCGTCGAGCCGAGCGCCACGGTGGCGATCGGCGACTCGGAAAACGACGCGCTGGCGGGCCGCGCGGCCGGCATGGCGACGCTGACCGTGCCCTACGGGTACAACCACGGCCAAGCTATACAAACGATAAAATCCGATGGTATAGTTGCCTCGCTGCTCGACGCCGCCAGGGCGATCGCAGCGCATCAATCCACGACTTAACAGTCCTTCATCCTCATGTTTCTGAATAAAAAACGGAGTCTGATTAGCATCGACCGGGGAGCCTGGCCCTGGCGTCGCTGGTCGCGCTAACCTCGCCTGAGGTACGCTGAAGCTCGTCTTCGGCAACCGTTTTTTACTTCGCTGCGCTCACGCGCTTTTTCCATCGATCTGTTTTTGCGCAGCTGCATCGGCTGATTGAGCCTGCGCGTACCCGCAAGGTACCGTTGCTCACCCGCACCGCTCGCACGCGCCGATGGAAGACCCGCGCCGGTCGGTATCATTGTGTCGAGAACGTCGACCCACGCCCTGACCGGAGGCGCTTAGCCCCGCTTTGCCCGACGCTTGCTGCCGCCGGACCACCGTACAGGATCGGAACATGACCGAACTCGAATTCCAGTCCCTCGCCAACGAGGGTTTCAACCGCATCCCGCTGATCGCCGAAGCGCTCGCCGACCTCGAGACGCCGCTGTCGCTGTACCTGAAGCTCGCGCAGACCGAGCGCAACGGCGCGAACTCGTTCCTGCTGGAGTCGGTGGTCGGCGGCGAACGCTTCGGGCGTTATTCGTTCATCGGCCTGCCGGCGCGGACTCTCATGCGCACGCGCAACGGCGTGTCGGAAGTGGTCCGCGACGGCAAGGTCGTCGAGACGCACGACGGCGATCCGCTCGCGTTCATCCAGCAATTCCAGGCGCGCTTCAAGGTCGCGCAACGCCCGGGGCTGCCGCGCTTCACGGGCGGTCTCGCCGGCTATTTCGGCTATGACGCCGTGCGCTATATCGAGAAGAAGCTCGCGCACAGCGCGCCGAAAGACGACCTCAATCTGCCCGACATCCAACTGCTGCTGACCGAGGAAGTCGCCGTCATCGACAACCTCGCCGGCAAGCTCTATCTGGTGGTCTACGCCGACCCGACCCAGGCTGAGGCCTACACGAAAGCGAAGCACCGTCTGCGCGAACTGCGCCAGCGGCTGCGCGTCACCGTCGAGCCGCCCGTCGTGTCGGCCAGCGTACGCACCGAGATCTACCGCGAGTTCGCGAAAGACGATTACCTGGCGGCCGTGCGCAAGGCGAAGGAATACATCGCCGCCGGCGAACTGATGCAGGTGCAGGTCGGTCAGCGCCTGATCAAGCCGTACCGCGACAATCCGCTGTCGCTGTATCGCGCGCTGCGCTCGCTGAATCCGTCGCCGTACATGTACTACTACAACTTCGGCGACTTCCACGTGGTCGGTGCGTCGCCGGAGATTCTGGTGCGCCAGGAAAAGCGCGGCGAGGACCGTATCGTCACGATCCGCCCGCTGGCCGGCACCCGTCCGCGCGGCAACACGCCCGAGCGCGATGCCGCGCTCGCGGCCGAGCTGCTGAACGATCCGAAGGAAATCGCCGAGCATGTGATGCTGATCGACCTCGCGCGCAACGACGTCGGCCGCATCGCGCAGATCGGCTCGGTGGTCGTGACCGACAAGATGGTGATCGAGAAGTACTCGCACGTGCAGCACATCGTCAGCTCGGTCGAGGGCAAGCTCAAGAACGACATGACCAATTTCGACGTGCTGCGCGCCACCTTCCCGGCCGGCACGCTGTCGGGCGCGCCGAAGGTCCGCGCGATGGAGCTGATCGACGAGCTCGAGCCCGTCAAGCGCGGCCTGTACGGCGGGGCGGTCGGCTATCTGTCGTTCACCGGCGAGATGGATCTGGCCATCACGATCCGCACCGGCGTGATCGCGAACGGCAATCTGTATGTGCAGGCGGCCGCGGGCGTGGTCGCCGATTCGGTGCCCGAATCCGAATGGCAGGAGACCGAGAACAAGGCACGCGCGGTAATGCGCGCCGCCGAGCAGGTCCAGGACGGCCTCGATAGCGACTTCTGACCGGAGACACACCATGCTGCTCATGATCGACAACTACGACTCGTTCACCTACAACCTGGTGCAGTACTTCGGCGAACTCGGCGAAGACGTGCGCACCTATCGCAACGACGAAATCACGCTCGACGAAATCGCCAGGCTGAACCCCGAGCGCATCTGCCTGTCGCCGGGCCCAAGCAACCCGCAGCACGCGGGCATCACGCTCGACGTGCTGCGCGAATTCGCCGGCAAGACGCCGATTCTCGGCGTGTGCCTCGGCCATCAGGCGATCGGCGAGGCGTTCGGCGGCCGCGTCGTGCGCGCGCAGACCATCATGCATGGCAAGGTCAGCACGATCGAAACCGACTGCAAGGGCGTATTCGCGGACCTGCCGAAGCATTTCACGGTGACGCGCTACCACTCGCTCGCGATCGAACGCGAATCGCTGCCCGACTGCCTCGAAGTATCGGCATGGACTGAAGACGGCGAAATCATGGGCGTGCGCCACAAGGAACTGGCCGTGGAAGGCGTGCAGTTCCACCCGGAATCGATCCTGTCCGAACACGGCCACGCGCTGCTCGAAAACTTCGTCAAGCAGTCGAAGCTCGCCGTCGCCGGCAAGGCCTCGAGTCACGCGGCGTCCCGCAATGCCTGACACTAAGGGAGACGAGATCATGTCCATTACGCCCCAGGAAGCCTTGCAGCGGACCATCGAGCACCGCGAGATTTTTCACGACGAAATGCTGCACCTGATGCGCCTCATCATGCGCGGCGAACTCTCGCCCGTGATGTCGGCGGCGATCATCACCGGCCTGCGCGTCAAAAAAGAGACCATCGGCGAAATCACCGCGGCCGCCACGGTGATGCGTGAATTTGCCCGGCACGTCGACGTGCAGGACAACTCGAACTTCGTCGATATCGTCGGCACCGGCGGCGACGGCGCGCACACGTTCAACATTTCCACCGCGACGATGTTCGTGTCGGCCGCGGCGGGCGCGAAGGTCGCAAAGCACGGCAATCGCGGCGTATCGAGCAAGTCGGGCAGCGCGGACGTGCTCGAAGCGCTCGGCGTCAACATCGATCTGCAGCCGGAGCAGGTCGCGGCATCGATTGCGGAAACGGGCATGGGCTTCATGTTCGCGCCGAACCATCATCCGGCGATGAAAAACGTCGCGCCGGTACGCCGGGAACTCGGCATCCGCACGATCTTCAATATCCTCGGGCCGCTCACCAATCCGGCCGGCGCGCCGAATCAGCTGATGGGCGTGTTTCACCCCGACCTCGTCGGCATTCAGGTGCGCGTGATGCAGCGCCTCGGCGCCAAACACGTGCTCGTCGTGTACGGGATGGACGGCATGGACGAAGTGTCGCTCGGCGGCGCCACGCTGGTCGGCGAGTTGCGCGACGGCGAGATCCGCGAGTACGAGATCCATCCGGAAGACTTCGGCATGCAGATGGTGTCGAACCGCACGCTCAAAGTCGCCGACGCGGGCGAGTCGAAGGTCATGCTGCTCGACGCGCTCAGCAACAAGCCCGGCGTCGCGCGGGAAATCGTCACGCTGAACGCCGGCACGGCACTCTACTCGGCGAACGTCGCGGCCACGATCGCGGACGGCATCGAGCTCGCGCGCGAAGCGATCGCGAGCGGCAAGGCACGCGCGAAGGTCGACGAACTGGTGCGCTTCACCCAGCAATTCAAGCAGTAATCACGTAGCGAGACATTTATGAGCGACATCCTCGACCGCATCATCGCGGTCAAACGCGAAGAAGTCCGGGCGGCCGAGCAAAGCGTGCCGCTCGAAGAACTGCGGCTCGAAGCGTCGTCGCGCGATCTCCGCGACTTCGTCGGCGCATTGCGCGCCAAGCACACGGCGGGTCTCGCCGCGGTGATCTCCGAAGTGAAGAAGGCGAGCCCGTCGAAGGGCGTGCTGCGCGAGCACTTCGTGCCGGCCGACATCGCGCGTTCGTACGAGAAGCACGGCGCGGCGTGTCTGTCCGTGCTGACCGACGTGCAGTTCTTCCAGGGCAGCGTCGCCTATCTGCAGCAAGCGCGCGCCGCGTGCCAGTTGCCGGTGATACGCAAGGACTTCATCGTCGATGCGTATCAGGTTGTCGAAGCACGCGCGATGGGGGCCGACGCGATCCTGCTGATCGCCGCCGCGCTCGAAACCGCCGAGATGCAGAACCTCGAAGCGCTCGCGCATTCGCTGGGGCTCGCGGTGCTCGTCGAAGTGCACGACAGTGATGAACTCAAGGAAGCGCTGACGCTGAAGACGCCACTGATCGGCATCAACAACCGCAATCTGCGCACCTTCGAAACCTCGCTCGACACGACGCTCGGCATGCTCGACGCGATTCCCGACGATCGCATCGTCGTGACCGAATCGGGCATCCTGTCGCGCGACGACGTCGAGCGCATGCGCGCGCGGAACGTGCATACCTTCCTCGTCGGCGAAGCGTTCATGCGCGCGGACGAGCCGGGCGTGGAACTCGCGCGGATGTTTTTCTGAGCGTCGTATCGACGTATCCGCGTATCGGGCGCAGAGAAATCCACGCAACTAGGACACCCAGCATGGGCATGGAACGCGAAATCAAGCTGGCGCTGCCGGCTTCGCAGGTGCAGGCGGCGACGCAGTGGTTCGCCGCGCGCGCCGGCAAGAACGGACGCGCGATCAAGCTCGTGAACATTTACTTCGATACGCCGCAGTTGACGCTGGCGTCGTCAAAGAGCGCGCTGCGTCTACGGCAGACCCCGGACGGCTGGCTGCAGACATTCAAGACGGTCGGCACGGCGACGAACGGCTTGCATAGCCGGCACGAATGGGAATTGCCGGTCGCGGGCGCGAAGCTCGAAATCGAATCGTTGCTGAGCGCTTGCGACGAACCCGCCGCCGCGGATGCACTGAAACAGGCCGCGCCTGCGCTGATCGAGCTGTTCCATACCAATTTCACGCGCACGCTATGGCTGCTCGACTCCGACGGCGCTCAGATCGAGGCGGCGATCGATCAGGGCGACGTGCTTGCCGAAGTCGACGATGAAGCGCGCCGCGCGCCGATCTCGGAGATCGAGCTCGAACTGAAATCGGGCGACGAAGCGGCGCTTCACACGCTCGCCGCCGAACTCGGCAAACGGATTGCCGGCCTCGCGCCGGATGACATCAGCAAGGCGCAGCGCGGGTATCGGCTGCGCGCCAGGTGAGCGCGTTGCCCGAAACCCGCGGCACCTCATGCGCTCGCTTGCCGCAACTTGAGCTAGTCCGCGTTTGCTGCGACACTTCCCCGCCATGACCTCCGCTTCCCGCACCCGCTCCAGTTTGCCGCAGGCATCGCTGTTCGACGATGTCGCGCCCGCCCCGGCCTCCGCCGCCCCCACCACCGCCCCGCCCACGCTCGAAGCACAATTCGCCGCGCTACCAGCGGCCTGGCGCGCGCACCTGAAACCCTTCATCGACAGCGACACCTACGCGCCGCTGTGCCGCTTCGTCGACGGTGAGCGTGCCGCCGGCAAAACGATCTATCCGGCCGACGTGTTCCGCGCGCTCCGCCTGACGAGCCCCGACGAAGTGAAAGTCGTAATCCTCGGCCAGGATCCGTACCACGGCGAAGACCGCGGCACGCCGCAGGCGCACGGTCTCGCGTTTTCGGTCGCGCCGCACGTGCGGCCGCCACCGTCGCTGCGCAACATCTTCAAGGAAATCGCCGCGAGTCTCGGTCACCAGACGCCGCAGCACGGCTGCCTCGACAGCTGGGCCAAACAGGGCGTGCTGCTGCTGAACACGGTGCTGACCGTCGAGCGCGACAGCGCCGCGAGCCACGCGAAACGCGGCTGGGAGAAATGTACCGACACGCTGATCCACGAACTCGCGACGCGGCATCAGAACCTCGTCTTCATGCTGTGGGGCGCGCATGCGCAGGCGAAGCGCGCGCTACTCGGCGGCAAGTCGCACTATGTGCTGGAGGCGCCGCATCCGTCGCCGCTGTCCGCGCATCGCGGCTTTCTCGGTTGCGGGCATTTCGCGAAGGCGAACGAATATCTGTTGCAGCACGGCCGGGAGCCGATCGACTGGCGTCTACCGGACGACGCGCAAATGCTTGCGTGAGAGCGTCGTCGTCAGAAGATTGCGATACACAACGAAAACGCCGCGGAGGGTGAACCCATCCGCGGCGTTATTCTTTTCACCGCTCGCGCCGCATCGAAGCTGCGCAATGCGGCAGGACAAACCCGCTTAGACCGCGGCGATCGCTTCGCGTGCCGAGCTCAGCGCGGCGTTCGCGGCGTCCGGGCCCAAGTTCAGGCCTTCGGCGTAGATGAAGTTCACGTCGGTCATGCCGAGGAAGCCGAGGAAGCTCTTCAGATACGGCGTCTGGCTATCGTTCGGCGTGCCGAGATACTTGCCGCCGCGCGCCGACACGACGTGGACCTTCTTGCCCGTCACGAGGCCTTCCGGGCCGTTCGCGGTGTAACGGAACGTGATGCCCGCACGTGCGATGAAGTCGAAGTACGTCTTCAGTTGCGACGAGATGCCGAAGTTGTACATCGGCGCACCGATCACGATGACGTCGGCGGCTTGCAGTTCGGCGATCAGCGCTTCGCTGCGTGCGGCGATCGCGGCCTGTTCCGGGGTGCGCTGGTCGGCCGGCGTGAAGAACGCGCCGAGCACGGCGTCGTCGAGGTGCGGCAACGGTTCGGCTTGCAGGTTACGGACGACGACTTGCGCGCCCGGATTCGACTGTTGCAGCTTTTCAGTCAGCTCGTTGACGAGAAGCGTCGAGTTCGCGCCTTGCGAACGGGCTGCCGAGTTGATTTGCAGGATCGTGGTCATGGTTGACTCCAGTAGGGGCGCGCAGTGTTGCGCGAGTGAAGTCATTGTGTTTTTTTACCGGCCGGCGAAAAAGCCGTCCAGCGGCGAAGGATTGTTGCATGCGTAGAACAATCCACCGCCCTCCTCCGCCGATTGACGACGGGACAGGCGACGATCGGTGGACCGCCCGGTGCGGCCCACCACCACGCCGATCACTTCGTCAGCCAGCGCTCAAGGGCTTTGCGCGCGGCGGGACAGTGATCGCTGACCGTGAGCTTGTAGCGGGCCACTTCGGGACCGTCGAGCTTCACCTGCGTGACCCGCAGCTCGTCGCGGCGGAACGCGTGCACCTCGACTTTCGCGCCCGGCTGATAGCGCGACAGCAGAGCATCGATATTCCCGCCGGTCACGCGCAGACCATCGATCGCGATCAGCACGTCGCCAGCGGAGAGGCCGGCCTTCTGCGCGGCGCTGCCCTCGTGCACGGTCGCGAGCGCGCAATCCGCGCCGCCGCGTAGCCGCACGCCGAGCGACGGCTTGCCGTTTTTGTCGACGTCCGCCGCGAGCGCCACGCCGAACGGCGCGAGCAGCGCGTCGAGCGGCAGATCGCGCGTGCCGCGCACGCCCTCGGCGAACAGTTCGGCCAGTTGCGCGCCGCTCGCTTCCGCGAAAATCGCCTCGATCTCGCTTTCGTCGACGCCGACCGGCTTGCCTCGATAAAAGTCACGGCCGAAGCGCTTCCACAGCAGACGCATCACGTCGTCGAGCGATTTCTGGTTGCCGGTCTGCGCGCGGATCGTCAGGTCGAAGGCGAGCGCGATCAGCGAGCCCTTCGTGTAATAGCTGACGATCGCGTTCGGCGCGTTCTCGTCCTGCCGGTAGTACTTGACCCACGCATCGAACGAGCTTTCGGCGACGCTCTGCTTGAGGCGCCCGCTGCCGCGCTGCACCCCGCCGATCACCTTGCCGAGCAGGCCGAAATAGTCGTCCTGCGAGATCACCCCGCTGCGTACGAGAATCAGGTCGTCGTAATACGACGTGAAGCCCTCGAACAGCCACAGCATCGACGTGTAGTTTTCGACGCCGAGGTCATACGGCGCGAACACGGCTGGCTTGATCCGCTTCACATTCCACGTGTGGAAATACTCGTGGCTGCACAGACCGAGATAGGTCCGGTAGCCCTCGCTCATCGGCTCGCGGCCCTGCACCGGCAGATCGGTGCGATTGCAGATCAGCGCGGTCGACGCGCGATGCTCGAGCCCGCCATAACCGTCGGTGACAGCCTGCGTCATGAACACGTAGCGCTCGACCGGCGCCTTCTTCGACTTCGGTTCGAACAACGCGATCTGCGCTTCGCAGATGCGCTTCAGATCCTTGCACAGACGCTCCATGTCGAGCCCGATCACGCGACCGCCGATCACGACGTCGTGCGGCACGCCGTGCGCCTTGAACGTCGCGAGCGCGAATTCCCCGAGCGTCACAGGATGGTCGATCAGTTCGTCGTAGTTCTGCGCGTGGTATTCGCCGAAGCCGTAGCGCTTCGTGCCGCGCGCTTCCGGCAGCGCGGTCGCGACGCGCCAGCCGCGATACGCGGCGCCCTGCGGCTTCTGGATATCGACGACGCACTGCGCGTCCTCATGGCCGAGCGGCGACAGGAACACGCTGGTGCCGTTGAAAAAGCCGATCGTGTCGTCCAGATGCGCGGCGCGCACCGACAGGTCCCATGCGTACACCTCGTAGCGCAGCGTCAAGGCTCCCTTGACCGGCGCGGCCTGCCACGTGTGCTTGTCGATCTTCTCGATGCGCACCTTGCGGCCCGCATCGTTTACCGCGCGCAGCGTGACGATGTTGCGCGCGAACTCGCGCACCATGTAGCTGCCCGGAATCCACACCGGCAGCATGAAACGCTGGCCGGCCGGATCGGGATCGGCGACGGTCACGGTGACTTCGAACAGGTGGGCGGCGGGGTTACCCGGAACGATGGTGTAGCGGATCGGCTTCATCGGCGGCGCTTGGGAGTGTCAGGAGAGTGAGGCGGAGAAGTTCGGGGCTCGATGCGAAAGGAGGCGCTTCGTGCGCCTCCTTCAGTTTGAACGTTGCATCTGTTGCGCGCCCGGGGCGGGCGTGGCGCTGTGGCCAGCGCGCTGTTCAGTGCACGGCCGACAGCTCCTTGTCGAGCCGATCTGCCGGCACCGCGCCGGGCAGGCGGCGACCGTCGGCGAGAAACACCGTCGGCGTGCCTTCGACGTTCATCGAACGGCCGAGCGCGAGGTTCTTGTCGATCGCGGCGGTGTCGCAGGTGGCGGCGGCGGTCGGCGCCTGACGGTCCTGCATCCACGATTCCCACGCCTTCGCGCGATCGGCCGAGCACCAGATCGACTTCGACTTGGCCGTCGAATCGGGCGACAGCACCGGGTACAGGAACGTGTAGACCGTCACGTTGTCGATCGACAGCAGCGTTTTTTCGAGCTGCTTGCAGTACGGGCAGTTCGGATCGGAGAACACCGCGATCTTGCGCGCGCCGTTGCCGCGCACGACCTTCACCGCGTTGCCGAACGGCAGGCTCGCGAAGTCGATGCGGTTGGTTTCCGACAGGCGTGCCTCGGTCAGATTCTTGCGCGTCTTCGAGTCCACCATGTCGCCGAGCATCAGGTAGTCGCCGCTCGCATCGCTGTAGACGATCTGCGTGCCGAGATTCACTTCGTACAGGCCCGCGATCGGCGTCTTCGACACGCTTTTGATCGTCACGTCGGAAAGACGGGTTTGCAAGGTGGCCTTGAGCTTGTCGGTGGTCTGGTCGGCCTGCGCCGAGCAGCCGAGCGTAGCGGCACCGATCGCGAGCGCGGCGGCGGCGATGCGGAAGGTCTTTTTCATGCTGGAGTCCTGGAGTCAGTCGCGCACCTGCGCGTTCTTTACGTTCCGGCCGCGAGTTTCGGCCGCCTATCTGTTCAATCAGGCTCGATCAGGTTCGATCGGGGGTCGGATAAGGGGCGGATCGCAGCGCGTCGATCCGGTCATGATACCTGTCCCGGGCGCCGGTGACCGGCCATCGGCTATCCGCCCGACGCCTCGTCGCGGTTTACCCCAGCGCCGCCGACACGAGCCAGCGCTTGATGAATGGCTGCGCGCCGACGAACGCCATGCCGGTATTGCGCACGGCGCGCGCGAGCGGACCGGGCACCGAGAACAGTTTCTGCAGACCGTCGGTGGCGATCATCAGCGCGCGAATGTCTTCGCGGCGCGCGCGTTCGTAGCGACGCAGCAGCACCATGTCGCCGAGATCGCGGAACGACTCCTTGCCGCCGATCGTGCTCGCGAGCGCGGCGACGTCGCGCAAGCCGAGGTTCATGCCCTGTCCTGCCAACGGATGGATCAGATGTGCGGCATCGCCGACCAGCGCGACCCGCGGGGCGACGAGCCGGTCCACGGTCTGCAACGCGAGCGGGAAGCCCTGCGCGGGCGTCACGCAGTCGAGCGCACCGAACTGTTCACCGCTCACGTGCTCGACTTCGGCGGCGAGCCGCTCGGGATCGAGCGCGAGCAACTGCTCGGCGTGTTCGGTGCGCGCCGACCAGACCAGCGACACGTGGCCGTCCGGCATCGGCAGCAACGCGATGATCTCGCCGTCGCGGAACCACTGATACGCGGTTTCGCCGTGCGGCTTCGCAGCCTTGAAATTGGCGACCACACCGATCTGTCTGTAGTCGCGGCGCACCACTTTCGAGCCGATCTGCGCGCGCACCCACGAGTGCGCGCCGTCCGCGCCGACTACCAGATCCGCTTCGAGCACGCTGCCGTTCGCGAGGCCGACGCTCGCGTTGTCGACGGAGAAATCGAGCGCCTGCGCGCGCGCGTCGAACCACGTGAGGTTCGGCTGGAAGCGCAGCGCGGCATCGAGCGCGCGTTCGATCACCGACGACTCGACGATCCACGCAAGCTGCGGTACCGATGCCTGAAACGCCGAGAAATGCAGCTCGGCGTGCGCGTCGCCATAGACGCGCATGTCGTAGACGGGACCGAGCCGTGTGTGATCGAGCGCCTGCCAGACCCGCAGCCGTTCGAGCAAGGCCTGCGAACTCGACGACAACGCATAGACGCGCGAGTCGAAGACGGCACCGGCGGGCAGCGCCGCGCAAGGCTGCGCGAGCAGTGCGACGCGCAGTCCGGCTTGCGTGAGCGCGAGCGCCGCGGTCTTGCCGACGAGCCCGCCGCCGATCACGGCGGCATCAAAGGTCTGGTGGTGTGCGTTCATGCGCGCATTATAGCCGCGGGGGTACGGGGGACGGATCGACGGGCGCGGCCGTTGGGCGCTGTGCGCGGGGCCTCGCGGGCTCGTGCCGGACATGGTGTCTGGGGGCAGAGCCTGAAGTTGTTGGCGGGACTGTGCGAGTCTGATGCCGACCGCTCGCGCAACCCGCACTTCATGCGTTGGCGGCCACGCGCATTTGAGTCCCGGGCCGGTGGCCGCGCGGCCGCGCGGCCTCGATGCGTCGTGCTAATGCGTCGCGGCGCTTGCCGCGAGCGCCGCGTTCGCCTCGCGCATGCGCATGAAGTCGCGATTGGACGAGAGGTTGCGCCACGCGGCCGCCTCGAGCTCCGCCTTGCGATCGCGCTGATCGCTGCGTACCGCGCAGTCGGGGAACACGCGGTCGAACACGCGCCATAGCGAGTCGTAGTCGTTCTTATCGGCGAACCGCGCGATGTCGGCGTGATCTTCGTGCGACAGGTGGGTCGTCAAACAATCGATGGTCTGCCGGTCCGTGGTGGCCTGCGCTTCGTCGAAATTCGGCGCGACCCATGTCGCGACCGAGCCCACCACGACCGCGGCGACCACGCCGATCCCAACCCATCTGATGAGTCCCACGTTGCTCCCCCGGAAATTGAGCTCGGCCGGCTTTGAACTGACGATTCTACAGTGGCTTCGCGCCAATGCGCCGGCGGGTCCGCGCGGGCGAACGGGTTACAATTGCGCTTTCCGTGAAAACTCGCACTCAATCGTCGAGCCAACGCCCCGATTCGGTGTCTTGTCCGCTCCGCTGAGCCTGCCGCGCCCCACCTTACGCGAAGGCGTTCCGAATCCGCGCGCAGCGTCGAGCGCATCACGCAACCTACTGATTCACTGAAGGATTTTCATGAGCCTCAAATGCGGCATCGTCGGCCTGCCCAACGTCGGCAAGTCCACCCTGTTCAACGCGCTGACCAAGGCGGGAATCGCCGCCGAAAACTATCCGTTCTGCACGATCGAGCCGAACGTCGGCATCGTCGAGGTGCCGGACGCGCGGCTGAAGGCGCTCGCCGAAATCGTCAAGCCGGAGCGCATCCTGCCGGCCGTGGTCGAGTTCGTCGACATCGCCGGTCTGGTGGCCGGCGCGAGCAAGGGCGAGGGCCTCGGCAACCAGTTCCTCGCGAACATCCGCGAAACCGACGCGATCACGCACGTCGTACGCTGCTTCGAAGACGACAACGTGATTCACGTCGCGAACAAGATCGATCCGCTGTCGGACATCGAGGTGATCAACACCGAGCTCGCGCTTGCCGACCTCGCCACCGTCGAGAAGGCGCTCGCGCGCTATTCCAAGGCGGCCAAGTCGGGTAACGACAAGGAAGCCGCGAAGAACGCGGCGGTGCTGGAGAAGGTCCGCGCGCAGCTCGACCAGGCGAAGCCGGTCCGCGCGCTCGAGCTGACCGATGAAGAAAAGGCTACCCTCAAGCCGTTCTGCCTGATCACCGCCAAGCCGACGATGTACGTCGCCAACGTGAAGGAAAACGGCTTCGAGAACAACCCGCACCTCGACGCGATCACGAAGTTCGCGGCTGCTGAAGGCGCGCCGGTCGTGGCCGTGTGCGCGGCGGTCGAAGCGGAAATCGCCGACCTCGACGAAGCCGACATGGAAGTCTTCCTCGCCGACATGGGCATGCATGAGCCGGGCTTGAACCGCGTGATCCGCGCGGGCTTCAAGCTGCTCGGCCTGCAGACCTACTTTACGGCCGGCGTGAAGGAAGTGCGCGCGTGGACGATCCACGTCGGCGATACGGCGCCGAAGGCGGCCGGCGCAATCCACACCGACTTCGAGCGCGGCTTCATCCGCGCGCAGACGATCAGCTTCGACGACTACATCACCTACAAGGGTGAACAAGGCGCGAAGGAAGCCGGCAAGATGCGCGCGGAAGGCAAGGAGTACGTCGTGCATGATGGCGACGTGATGAACTTTTTGTTCAACGTGTAAGCGCGAAGCAGCGCAAACTGCGTTGCGCGCTTAAGGCCCGCGAACCCTCCGGGGTTGCGGGCTTTTTTGTTTGCGCGCTACGACTTTCGCAACGCGTCGAGACAACGGGCCTTGGGATTTGCAGTCGTGACCGCCGAAACAGCGTGCAACGCTTTGGCCTTGTAGTTTTTCGGCGCATCGTCAAGAAACGGAATGCCGCACACACGCGATACCGCGAGAATGTGACTGTCGCCTTCGACAGGGTCTACGACCTTCAGCACAGCTGCGGGATTTCTCGGCAACGCATAGGCAAGAGCGATTCCCAAACCTTCCGCGTTCGCGCCGTCGGCCCCTACGGCCAGTTTGGGCGCAAGTGCAACCCAATCTGCTTGGCCTGTCCCGATCCGCTCGAAAAGCCTATCGACAACTGCTTCGTCCAGCGACCTGAAAGACGCGCTTGCCCCTTGCCGGCGGATCGCCGCCGATACCTCAGCAGGCGTCTTGCCTGGCACGGCCCCCACTGCTCCTGACGCACAGCAAGATCAGCGGCGCAAGGAATTTTTTCATCGTTCCACCCGAAGCACCATTGTCCGAGTATCCGCGAGCGACCAGGTTGCCGTCTCGGGACAGGTTTCCCGAAGTCTGGCGATACGTCCAAGTCATGTTGGACACCTCAATTACGGTATCGCCAGATGGGCGAATGTCAAAAGTGGTAATGGTCGCGGAAGCACATCGATGCGACACCTCGCCATGACCTGCATCACCCGCTATCTTCCCGATTCGCCTCCCGTTTATTTCCTTTCCCTGACAGCCAATGCTAAATTTCGGCTTCCGGCGCGCCGACGCCGGAATGTCATCGAACACAACTAGAATCGCGCGATTCGCGTCCGCGCCCCTTCCGAACCGGAGACAAATCGATGAATTACAAGCCGCTGTTCCGTTCACTTTCCGTCGCCGCTGTATTGAGCATCGGCGTCAGCCAGGCGGCTCACGCCGCGACCGAAATCCAGTTCTGGCACGCCATGGAAGCCGCACTGGGTGAACGTCTGAACGACATCGCGAACGACTTCAACAAATCGCAAAACGACTACAAGATCGTGCCCGTGTTCAAGGGCACCTACGACCAGACCCTCGCCGCCGGCATCGCCGCCTATCGCAGCGGCAATGCGCCGGCCATCCTGCAGGTCTACGAGGTCGGCACCGCGACGATGATGCAGGCGAAGAAAGCCATCGTCCCGGTCACGCAGGTATTCAAGGACGCGGGCCTGCCGCTCGATCAGAAAGCCTTCGTGCCGACCATCGCGAGCTATTACAGCGACTCGAAAACCGGCGAACTGATCTCGATGCCGTTCAACAGCTCGACGCCGGTGCTGTACTACAACAAGGATGCGTTCAAGAAGGCTGGCCTCGATCCCAACCAGCCGCCGAAGACCTGGGCCGAGTTGCACACCGATGCGCAGAAGCTGAAGGCCTCGGGCATGTCGTGCGGCTACTCGTCGGGCTGGCAAAGCTGGATTCAGCTCGAGAATTACAGCGCGTGGCATGCGGCGCCGTTCGCGTCGCGTAACAACGGCTTCGACGGCATGGACGCGCAGCTCGAATTCAACAAGCCGCTGCAGGTCGCGCACATCCAGTTCCTGCAGAACATGGCGAAGGACGGCACGTTCACCTATGTCGGCCGCAAGGACGAACCGGTGTCGAAGTTCTATAGCGGCGACTGCGGCATCATCACGAACTCGTCAGGCTCGCTCGCGACGATCAAGAAATACGCGAAGTTCAACTTCGGCACCGGCATGATGCCGTACGACGACAGCGTGAAGGGCGCGCCGCAGAACGCGATCATCGGCGGGGCGAGCCTGTGGGTGCTGTCGGGCAAGGACCCGGCCGTCTACAAGGGCGTCGCGAAGTTCCTCGCCTATCTGGCCACGGCGCCAGTCGCCGCGAAGTGGCATCAGGACACCGGCTATCTGCCGATCACGACCGCCGCGTATGACCTGACGCGCCAGCAGGGCTTCTACGACAAGAACCCCGGCAGCGACACCGCGATCCGCCAGATGCTGAACAAGCCGCCGCTGCCGTTCACGAAGGGTCTGCGTCTGGGCAACATGCCGCAGATCCGCACCGTGATCGACGAAGAACTCGAGCAGGTGTGGGCGGACAAGAAGACGCCGCAACAGGCGCTCGACTCGTCCGTCGCGCGCGGCGACGACCTGCTGCGCCGCTTCGAAAAGGCCGGTAACTAAGCATCGCCTGCAGGCAGGGTTCCGGCGCTCCCGCGCGGGAACCCGTCGTTGCAGCACACTCTGGACATCCCGATGGAAAAGCGCTCCTACTTCGGCACCAGCGCGCTGCCCTACCTGCTCGTCGCGCCGCAGCTGCTCATCACGCTCGTGTTCTTCCTGTGGCCGGCGGGCGTCGCGCTCTGGCAATCGACGCAAACCCAGGATGCGTTCGGTACGTCGAGCGAGTTCGTCGGACTCGCAAACTTCAAACAGTTGTTTGCCGACCCGCTGTATCTGGCGTCGTTCAACACGACGATCGTGTTCTGCACGCTCGTCACCGTGTCGGGCCTCGTGATCTCGCTGCTGCTCGCGGTCTGCGCGGATCGCGTGACGCGCGGCGCGAAGGCCTATCAAACGCTGCTGATCTGGCCGTACGCGGTCGCGCCCGCGATCGCCGCGGTGCTGTGGTCGTTCCTGTTCAACCCGAGCATCGGCCTCGTCACGTATGCGCTCGCGAAACACGGCATCGTATGGAATCACGCGCTGAACCCCGGTCAGGCGATGTTCCTCGTCGTGCTCGCGTCGGTCTGGCAGCAGATCAGCTATAACTTCCTGTTCTTCTATGCGGGCCTGCAGGCGATTCCGCGCTCGCTGATCGAAGCGGCCGCGATCGACGGCGCCGGTCCGGTGCGCCGCTTCTTCGGCATCGCCCTGCCGCTGCTGTCGCCGACCACGTTCTTTCTGCTGGTGATCAACATCACCTACGCGTTCTTCGACACCTTTCCCGTGATCGACGCGGCGACCGGAGGCGGCCCAGGCCAGGCCACCCGCACGCTGATCTACAAGATTTTCGCCGAAGGCTTCCAGGGGCTCGACATCGGCAGTTCGGGCGCGCAGTCGGTCGTGCTGATGATCATCGTCGTGGCGCTGACCGTCGTGCAATTCCGCTTCATCGAACGCAGGGTTCAATACTCATGATCGAGAACCGACGCGGTTTCGACCTGTTCTGTCACGCGGTGCTGATCATCGGCGTCGCGCTGGTGGTGTTTCCGGTGTACGTCGCGTTCTGCGCGGCGACGATGAGCGAGCACGAGGTGTTCACGGTGCCGCTGTCGCTCGTGCCGAGCACGCATCTGTTCGAGAACATCGTCACGATCTGGACGCAGGGCACCGGCAACGCCGCGGCGCCGTTCAATCGCATGCTGGTCAACAGCCTCGTGATGGCGCTCGTCATCGCGATCGGCAAGATCGCCGTGTCGATGATCTCCGCGTACGCGATCGTCTACTTCCGCTTTCCGTTCCGCACACTCGCGTTCTGGCTGATCTTCATCACGCTGATGCTGCCGGTCGAAGTGCGGATTTTCCCGACCGTGCAGGTGGTGTCGTCGATGCATCTGAGCAATACGTATACCGGTTTGACGCTGCCTCTGATCGCGTCGGCGACCGCGACGTTCCTGTTCCGCCAGTTCTTCAAGACGCTGCCGGACGAGCTGATGGAAGCCGCGCGCATCGACGGCGCGGGCGCGCTGCGCTTCTTCTGGGACGTCGTGCTGCCGCTGTCGCGGACCACGATGGCAGCGCTCTTCGTGATCACGTTCATCTACGGCTGGAACCAGTATCTGTGGCCGATCCTGATCACCAGCCAGCAGTCGCTGATCACCGCGGTGATCGGCATCAAGGGGATGATTGCCTCGGGCGATACCGCGACCGAATGGCATCTGGTGATGACGGCCACGCTGCTCGCGATGCTGCCGCCGCTCGCCGTCGTGCTGACGATGCAGCGCTGGTTCGTGCGCGGCCTCGTGGATTCGGAAAAATGATCCGGTAGGGCGGACCGCGACAAGCACTCAAAATCAAAGGCTAGAACGGCATGGCTGCACTGACTCTGCAAAGCGTTAAGAAAACCTACGACGGCAAACAGTTCGTGTTGCACGGCATCGACGTCGACGTCGCCGACGGCGAATTCGTCGTCATGGTCGGCCCGTCCGGCTGCGGCAAATCGACCTTGCTGCGAATGGTCGCCGGGCTCGAGCGCATCTCCGACGGCAGCATTTCGATCGCCGGCAAGGTCGTCAACGAGCTGGAGCCGAAGGATCGCAACATCGCGATGGTGTTCCAGAACTACGCGCTGTATCCGCATATGAGCGTGGCCGAGAATATGGGTTACGCGCTGAAGATCGCGGGCGTCGATCGTACGCAGATCGCGAAACGCGTCAAAGCCGCCGCGCAGATTCTCGAGCTCGGCGCGCTGCTGCAGCGCAAGCCGCGCGAGCTGTCGGGCGGGCAGCGGCAGCGCGTCGCGATGGGCCGCGCGATCGTGCGCGAGCCGGCGGTGTTTCTGTTCGACGAGCCGCTGTCGAATCTCGACGCGCGTCTGCGCGTGCAGATGCGCCTCGAAATCCAGCGCCTGCATGCGCGCCTCAAGACCACGAGTCTGTACGTCACGCACGATCAGATCGAAGCGATGACGCTGGCGCAGCGCGTGATCGTGATGAACCAGGGCCACGCCGAGCAGATCGGTGCGCCGACCGAAGTCTACGAGCGGCCGGCCACGGTGTTCGTCGCGAGCTTCATCGGCTCGCCGGGGATGAACCTGCTCGAAGGCCGTGTCGCGGACGACGGCTCGACCTTCGACGTCGCCGGCAACGGCCCGAAGCTGCCGCTCGCGGGCGTGCCGTCGATCGGCCGCGAAGTCGCGACAGGCCGCGAGTGGACGCTCGGCATTCGCCCCGAGCATCTGAGCCCGGGCACGGCCAACGCACCGTTCGCGACACTGAGTGTCGATTCTTGCGAAATTCTCGGCGCGGACAATCTCGCGCACGGCCGCTGGGGCAAGCACGATGTGACCGCGCGGCTGCCGCACGCGCATCGTCCCGCGGCCGGCGAGGCGCTGCAGGTCGTGCTGCCCGCGCAGCATCTGCACTTCTTCGATCCGGCGACTGGACGGCGCGCGAACTGAGACGCCCGCGGCGCGCCGCGACGGCGGCCCGCCGCCGGCCCCCCTGCCGCCCGGCCCTCGCCGCGAAGTACAATGCCACCTGAACCACATGCCGCGCGCGGCAGCGTCGTCGAATCCGACGCCGCGCTGGCCGGCGCCGGATGTTCCGCCCGGCCCTCACACCGATTACCCATTCACCCCCGACTGCCCGCCCGCACGCGGCCGGCGTCGTCAACGTCTACTGCAAGCTAATGGCCCAATACGTTTTCACCATGAACCGGGTCGGCAAAATCGTGCCGCCCAAGCGCCAGATCCTGAAAGACATTTCGCTATCGTTCTTCCCCGGCGCGAAGATCGGCCTGCTCGGCCTGAACGGCTCGGGCAAGTCGACCCTGATCCGCATCATGGCCGGTGTGGACACGGAGATCGAAGGCGAAGCGACACCGATGCCGAACCTGAACATCGGCTATCTGCCGCAGGAGCCGCAACTCGATCCGCAGAAAACCGTGCGTGAAGCGGTCGAGGAAGGCCTCGGCGACGTGTTCAACGCGCAGAAGAAGCTCGACGAAGTCTACGCGGCCTACGCGGAGCCGGACGCCGACTTCGACGCGCTGGCCGCCGAGCAGGCGAAGTACGAAGCGATCCTCGCAACGACCGACGGCAGCGCCGAGCAGCAGATCGAAATCGCCGCCGACGCACTGCGCCTGCCGGCATGGGACGCGAAGATCGAGCATCTGTCGGGGGGCGAAAAGCGCCGCGTCGCGCTGTGCAAGCTGCTGCTGCAAAAGCCCGACATGCTGCTGCTCGACGAGCCGACCAACCACCTCGACGCGGAATCGGTCGAATGGCTCGAGCAGTTCCTGACGCGCTTCCCGGGTACCGTGGTCGCCGTCACGCACGATCGCTACTTCCTCGACAACGCCGCCGAGTGGATTCTCGAACTCGACCGCGGTCACGGCATTCCGTGGAAGGGCAACTACAGCAGTTGGCTCGATCAGAAGGAAGAGCGTCTGAAGCAGGAAGAAGCGTCGGAGTCCGCGCGCCAGAAGGCGATCAAGAAGGAACTCGAGTGGGTGCGCCAGAACCCGAAGGGCCGCCAGGCGAAGTCGAAGGCGCGTATCGCGCGCTTCGAGGAGCTGAACAGCCAGGACTACCAGAAGCGCAACGAAACGCAGGAAATCTTCATTCCGGTCGGCGACCGCCTCGGCAATGAAGTGATCGAGTTCAAGAACGTCAGCAAGTCGTACGGCGACCGGCTGCTGCTCGATAACGTCAGCTTCAAGATCCCGGCCGGCGCGATCGTCGGCATCATCGGTCCGAACGGCGCCGGCAAATCGACGCTGTTCCGTATGCTGACCGGCCGCGAGCAACCCGATTCGGGCGAAATCGTGCAGGGTCCGACCGTCAAGCTCGCTTACGTGGACCAGAGCCGCGAAGCGCTCGCAGGCACCAAGACCGTGTTCGAGGAAATCTCGGGCGGCGCGGACGTGCTGACGGTCGGCAAGTACGAAACACCATCGCGCGCGTATATCGGCCGCTTCAATTTCAAGGGCGGCGACCAGCAGAAGATCGTCGGCAATCTGTCCGGCGGCGAGCGCGGTCGTCTGCATCTGGCGAAGACGCTGATCGCGGGCGGCAACGTTCTGCTGCTCGACGAACCGTCGAACGACCTCGACGTCGAAACGCTGCGCGCGCTCGAAGACGCGCTGCTCGAATTCGCGGGCTCGGTGCTCGTGATTTCGCACGATCGCTGGTTCCTCGATCGCATCGCGACGCATATCCTCGCGTTCGAAGGCGACTCGCAAGTCACGTTCTTCGACGGCAACTACCAGGAATACGAAGCGGACAAGCGCGCGCGTCTCGGCGAGGAAGGCGCACGGCCGAAGCGCCTGCGCTACAAGCCGATCTCGCGTTAAGAAGCGGGCGGACGACGGCCCGTCTGGCGCGATGCCGGACGGGCCGCGGGGCATGCGCGTTGCTAACCGTCGCTAGATGGAGGCGCGCGTGAAAGTCTCGCGCACGCGACAGACGGTCAACACAGCGCCGCGCGACGCGGCGACGAGGAGACAGGCATGGCGATGTCGAAGGGCAGGCGCTGGATCGTCATCGTGGGCGGAACGCTTTTGGCGTTGGTTCTGATCGCGATCGGCGCGATGCAATTCGCGCAACAGGAAGTCAAGAATCGCGTCAGCGCGGCGCTCGGGCCACTCGGCAGCGCCGACAGTATCGACGTCGGCCTCACCTCGGTACGCCTCACCCACGTCGTGCTAAAAGCGCCGCCTGGCTGGCCAGCGGGTGAACCGCTACGCGCCGACGAAATCACGATCACCCCGGACGTGCGCGATCTGATCGCGCGGCGCATGCATATCCGCGAGGTCGTCGTGCGCGGCTTCGACATGGCCGTGTTACGCACGAAGGACGGCTCGCTGAATCTGCTGCCGAACCTGCGCGAATCGCTGAACCGCGGCGATCAGCCGGGCACCGCCGGCACGGCGCCGCCGATCCCGCGCGAAAAGCTGGTCGACCATATCCGCTTCGAACACGGCAACTTCCATTTCTACGACATGACTGTCGGGCCGCCGCCGTTCAAGGTCACGGTCAGCAACGCCAACGCGAGCGTCGACCATCTGCATCTGCCGGCGCTTACCGAACCGACCGATGTCAGCGTTCGCGGCTCGATGAAGGGGCCGGCGCATACGGGCACCGTGACGTTCGACGGCTGGATCAAAATCGCCAGCCGCGATTCGCAGACGACGAGCACGCTGCGCGGCGTCGATATTGCGATGCTCGATCCGTATCTGCTGAAGAAGGCCGGCACGCGCGCACAGGTGACGGGCGGCACCGTCGACCTGACGATCGAATCGACGGTGCGGAACTATCATCTCCATGCGCCCGGCACGGTGACGGTCCACAATCTGCAACTCGCCGAATCCGACAATCCGCTCGAGACGTTCATGTCGATTCCGACCCACGCCGCCGTCGCGGCGCTGAAGACGCATAACGGCGACATCACGCTGCATTTCGTGCTCGACGGCGATCTGCGCGATCCGAAGTTCTCGGTGCGCGAAGGAATCCTCACGCGCATCGGCGCGGGGTTTGCGAAGGCGCTCGGGGTCAGCGTCGAAGGCGTCGCGAAGGGTGCGGGCGAGACCGTCAAGGGTCTCGGCAATGCGCTGAAGAATCTGCTGGGGCAGTAGCGGCGGCGGTCAGCTCAAACCGGCAAGCCCAATTCGCGCAGCCTGGCTTCCGTTTGCGCGGCGCTCGTGTGATGCACGCCGTGCCAGCCGAGCGCCGTCGCGGCTTCGGCGTTCTTCGCGTTGTCGTCGATGAAGACGAGTTCGGCCGGCTCGACACCGGGCATTTGCAGTTCGATGCGCCGGCGCATCTCCGCGAAGATCGCCGGGTCGGGCTTCACGAGCTTCACGCGCCCCGACACGACGACGTCGCGAAACCGCCGCAGCACCGGATAGTGCTCCCACGCGTATGGAAACGTCTCGGCCGACCAGTTGGTCAGCCCGAAGAGCGGCACCTCGGCCGCTTCGAGCTTTTCCATCAGCGCGATGCCGTCGTCGAGCACCCCCGCCACCATCTGGTGCCAGCGCTCATAGAACGCGCGGATCAGCGGTTCGTGATCGGGAAACCGCGCGATCAGCTCGTCGGTGGCTTCGACGATCGGCTGGCCGCCATCCTGGCGGATCACCCAGTCCATCGAGCAGACGTGCGTGAGGAACCAGCGGCGCTCGACTTCGTCGGGAATCAGCTCGCGGTACAGGTACTCGGGACTCCAGTCGATCAGCACACCGCCGAAATCGAACACCACTGCCTTGATCGCCATGCACCACGCTCCTTTGGAAGGTCGCCGCTATGCTCAGATGGGTTGCGTGCGCAGTTCCAGCCACGCTTTCGCGTCGCCCGATACATGCGGCGCGAGGCGCGCCCGCACCGTCTCGTGATACGCGTTGAGCCACGCGCGCTCGTCGTCGCGCAGCAGCGACAGCTCGATGCAGCGCGCGTCGATCGGGCACAGCGTCAGCGTTTCGAACTTCAGGAAGTCGCCGAATTCGGTTTTTTCCGCGGCCACGTTCAGCACGAGGTTTTCGATTCGCACGCCCCACTTGCCCGGCCGATACAGACCCGGCTCGTTCGACGTGATCATGCCCTCCTCCATCGCGGTCCACGGTTCGGCCGGCGCGTAGTGCGAGATCACCTGCGGGCCTTCGTGAACGTTCAGGAAGTAGCCGACCCCGTGACCGGTGCCGTGGCCATAGTCGGCGCCGGCCTGCCAGATCGGCGCGCGCGCGATCGCGTCGAGCATCGGCGAGCGGATGCCGCGCGGGAATTGCGCGCGTGACAGCGCGATCATGCCCTTCAGCACGACGGTGAAATCGCGGCGCTGTTCGCTGCTCGGCGTGCCGACCGGGACGACGCGTGTGATGTCGGTCGTGCCGCTCAGATACTGGCCGCCCGAATCGATCAGCAGCAGGCCATTGCCTTCGATCACCGCATGCGACTCCTCGGTCGCGCGATAGTGCGGCATCGCGCCGTTCGCATTGAAGCCCGCGATCGTCGCGAAGCTCAGCGACACGAAGCCGGGACGGCGCGCGCGAGCTGCCGTCAGACGCTCGTCGATCGTCAGCTCGGTGATGCGCTCGCGGCCGAGCGCGCTTTCGAACCACGCGAAGAATTCGGCGAGCGCGGCGCCGTCCTGCTCCATCGTCTCACGCACGTGCGCGGCATCGGCAGCGGTCTTGCACGACTTCAGGAAAGTGGACGGATTGACCGCCTCGACCACCTTGACCGACGACGGCACCGCCTGCAGCAAGCCGTACGTGATGCGGCGCGGATCGATCAGCAGCGTGCTGCCGGCTGGCAGCGCAGCAAGCGCGTCGGCGGTTTTCGCGTACGGCTCGACGCTGATGCCGTCGCGCGCGAGCACTTCGGCGAGCGCCGGCGACACCTTGCCGTCGGCGATAAATAGCGCCGCCCGATCCACGCCGATCAGCGCGTGGGCGACGAACACCGGGTTGTAGCTGACGTCGGCGCCGCGCAGATTCAACAGCCAGGCGAGGTCGTCGAGCGTCGAGATGAAGTGCCACTGCGCGCCTTTCTCGCCCATCGCGCGACGCACCTGCGCAAGCTTGTCCGCACGTGTGACGCCCGCTTGCGGCGCGGCGTGCTCGAAGACGGCGTCGGCGGGCAGCGCCGGGCGCTGCGCCCAGATCGCGTCGAACAGGTCGAGGTCGGTGCGCAAGTGCACGCCGCGCGCGTTCAGTGCGGCGCTCAACGCGCGCGCGGCCGCGACGCCCAGCACCGCGCCGTCCACACCGACCGTGCCGCCGCTCGCGACGTTCTGCGCGAGCCATTCGAAATGCGGCGTCGTGAGCTGGCCGCCGGTCATCTTCATCAGCTCGACACCGCTGCCGGCGAGCTGCGCACTCGCCTGCTCCCAGTAGCGGCTGTCGGTCCAGACGCCGGCGAAATCGGCGGTGACGATCAGCGTGCCGGCCGAGCCGGTGAAGCCCGACAGCCACTGGCGGCCTTGCCAGCGCCCTGGCAGATACTCGGACAGATGCGGATCCGCCGACGGCACGAGGTAAGCGGCAATGCCTTCGCGCGCCATCGCGGCGCGCAGGCTCGCGAGGCGCTCGGGAATGGAGGAGGTTTCGGGAAGTCGGGCGTTCATGGAGTTACCTGCAAGGATTCATCGACGGATTGACCGGCGCGTTGATTGACGCGACAAGAGGCCGACCGTCACGGCGACGGCGATGAGCGCGACGGCGGTGCATATCGGCCATTCGAGCATGTCGCCGTCATGGAAGAGACTTGTCACATTGCCGGCCATGCGCGCGAAGCTCGTGCCGAGCACACCGGCCAACAGCGCGGCCCACCAGCGGGCGCGGCTCGCGCGGCGCTGCGGATGCAACCACCAGCCCGCGAGGCCGATCACCGCGCCGAGTACGAGAATGCCTGGCCAACCCATCAGGCGTCGACTCCAGACTGGGCGCTCAAACACGGCAAGATCGATTTCGGATTCGTCTCATAGGCGAAAGGAGCCGCCAACGCTACCATTTTTGCCTCCTCAACTATACAAGTTCAGCACGGCGCTTTCCGCATAGCGGTTGAGTTTAGGGATCGGGGTGTGCTTAGGCAAGTTGTAAGTCTGACGAAAACGCCTCATGCTTCGCCCGTTGCCAGGCTGACGCAGCGCCATGCGCATCGCCCTTATCGAACCCGACGTGCAACACGCCAAACTGGTCGACCGGCTCATTTTCGCCGGCGGCCACGCGTGCCATCACTTCACCACTAGCGCCACGTTCCTGCAGCGCGCTACCGACGAATTTTTCGACCTGTTGATCACCGAAAGTTGGGCCGGCGACCATTGCGCCGAAGACGTGATCCCGCGCGCGCGCTCCATTCTGCCAGGCCTGCCCGTCATGATGCTGCTGAGCGCACCGCGCGAATGCCAGATCGTCGCCGCGCTGCATGCCGGCGCCGACGACTGTCTCGCCAAGCCAGTGCGCGGCCCCGAAATGCTCGCGCGCGTCGAGGCGCTGCAGCGCCGTGCGGGCCTGCGGCGGCCGCCCAACCGTCGACGCGACGTGATCGGCGGCTATACGTTCGACGCGGCGAATTTGGCCGTGACATTCCGCGACCTGACCGTGATCCTGACGCCGAAGGAATTCCGCCTCGCGCTGGTGCTGTTCAACAATCTCGCGCGGCCGGTGTCGCGCGCGCATATTCTCGAAACCGTGTGGGCCCGCCGCCGTGACGTAAAGTCGCGCACCATCGACACCCACGCGTCGCGCGTGCGCAGCAAGTTGCAACTGCGCCCGGAGCTTGGCTACACGCTGACGCCGGTCTATGGTTACGGTTACCAGCTCGACGCGATCCCGCCGGAGAGCCTGACAGGCGCGAACTGACGCATGCGGGATATATGGCGGGCAGGATGTGAGTATCGTGGAAACGCTATAATATATGGCTGAACGATAGCTCCCCCACATGCAGCTTCTAACGATCGGAATCAACCATCACACTGCGCCTGTCGCCTTGCGCGAACGCGTGGCGTTTCCGCTCGAACAGATAAAGCCCGCTCTGGATACGTTCAAAGGCATCTGGCTGGGCCACATGGCCCCCAACGCGCCCGAGGCGGCAATTCTGTCCACCTGCAACCGCACCGAACTCTATTGCGCGACCGACGACCTCGCCGCGCGCGAAGCCTCGGTGCAGTGGCTGTCGAAGTACCACAACCTCCCGATCGATGAACTCGCGCCGCACGTCTATGCGCTGCCGCAGTCCGAAGCCGTGCGCCATGCGTTCCGCGTCGCGTCGGGGCTCGATTCGATGGTGCTCGGCGAAACGCAGATCGTCGGACAAATGAAGGACGCGGTGCGCACCGCCTCCGAAGCCGGCGCCCTCGGCACCTACCTGAATCAGCTATTCCAGCGTACCTTCGCCGTCGCGAAGGAAGTGCGCAGCACCACCGAGATCGGCGCGCAGTCGGTGTCGATGGCCGCCGCCGCGGTACGCCTCGCCCAACGCATTTTCGACAAGATCGCGAACCAGCGCGTGCTGTTCATCGGTGCTGGCGAAATGATCGAGCTTTGCGCGACGCACTTCGCGGCGCAGCATCCGCGGGAACTCGTCGTCGCGAACCGAACCGCCGAGCGCGGCATGCGGCTCGCCGAGCGCTTCAACGGCCGCGCCATTCCGCTCTCCGAGCTCCCCGCGCGGATGCACGAATTCGACATCATCGTGTCGTGCACGGCGTCCACGTTGCCGATCATCGGTCTTGGCGCGGTCGAGCGCGCGGTCAAGGCGCGCCGTCACCGGCCGATTTTCATGGTCGACCTCGCGGTGCCGCGTGACATCGAACCCGAAGCCGGCCAGCTCGAAGACGTGTTCCTGTACACCGTCGACGACCTCGGCGCGATCGTCCGCGAAGGCAATGCGTCGCGCCAGGCCGCGGTCGCGCAGGCCGAAGCGATCATCGAAACGCGCGTACAGACCTTCATGCAGTGGCTTGATGCGCGCAGCATCGTGCCGGTGATCCGCCACATGCACACGCAGGCCGACACGCTGCGCCGCGCAGAGGTCGAACGCGCGCAGAAAATGCTCGCGCGCGGCGACGATCCGGCCGCAGTCCTCGAGGCACTGTCGCAATCGCTCACCAACAAGCTGATCCATGGTCCTACGCACGCGCTGAATCGCGCGAGCACCGACAACCGCGACAAGCTGATCGAGCTGATGAGCGGCTTCTACAAACACCCCGGCTCTACCGAGCGTTAGCGGCGCAGTGCTCGCCGCACCCCCGCGCGCCACCGCCGTGGCTCGCAAAGTGCTTCCGCCCCGGGCACTCGCCCGTTCCCCTGGCCGCATCCATTCCGGACTCCGCTCCGCTACCCGCCCGATGAAAACGAGCATGCAACGCAAGCTCGACCAGCTGACCACCCGGCTGGCCGAACTGAACGACCTGTTGAGCCGCGAGGACATCACCGCCAACCTCGACCAATACCGCAAGCTGACGCGCGAACACGCGGAGCTCGACCCGGTCGTCGAGCATTACGGGCTGTGGCGCCAGGCGCAGAACGACGCCGCCACCGCGCAGGAACTGCTCGCCGACGCGTCGATGCGCGATTTTGCCGAAGAGGAAATCCGCGCAGCACGCGATCGTATGGAGACGCTCGGCGTCGAACTGCAGAAAATGCTGCTGCCGAAAGACCCGAACGACGAGCGCAACATTTTCCTCGAAATCCGCGCGGGCACCGGCGGCGACGAATCCGCACTGTTCGCGGGCGATCTGCTGCGCATGTATCTGCGCTATGCCGAGCGCAACCGCTGGCAGGTCGAGATGATGTCGGCGAGCGAATCGGACCTCGGGGGCTATCGCGAAGTGATCGTGCGAATTGCCGGCGATGCCGCGTATTCGAAGCTGAAGTTCGAGTCGGGCGGGCATCGCGTGCAGCGCGTGCCGGCCACCGAAACGCAGGGCCGCATCCATACCTCGGCGTGCACGGTCGCGGTGATGCCGGAAGCGGACGAGATCGGCGAAGTCGAGATCAATCCGGCCGATCTGCGTATCGACACGTTCCGCGCGTCGGGCGCGGGCGGCCAGCACATCAACAAGACCGACTCGGCGGTGCGCGTCACGCACTTGCCGACGGGCATCGTCGTCGAATGTCAGGACGACCGCTCGCAGCACAAGAACAAGGATCGCGCGCTGAAGGTGCTCGCCGCGCGCATCAAGGACAAGCAGGCGCACGAGCAGCAGGCGAAGGAAGCTGCGACGCGCAAGAACCTGATCGGCTCGGGCGACCGTTCGGAGCGCATCCGCACGTACAACTTCCCGCAGGGGCGCCTCACCGATCACCGCATCAACCTGACGCTGTATCGCCTCGACGCGATCATGGACGGCGATCTCGAAGAACTGATCGCGGCGCTCGTCAGCGAGCATCAGGCCGAACTGCTGGCTTCGCTCGGCGACGCGGACTAACGCCCCGACAATGACCGACGCCTCCCCGGCTCCGCTCGACCCCACCGCTCTGCCCCCCACGGCCGAAGCGCTAATGCGCGCATCGCCGCTGCCGCCGCTCGAAGCGCGGATTCTGCTCACGCATGTGCTCGGTTGGAGGCGCACGCAGCTGATCACGCGCGGCGAGGAGCCGCTCGAACGCGCAAGCGTCGAGCGTTATCGCACGCTCGAGGCGCGGCGCATGGCCGGCGAGCCGGTCGCGCAGCTCGTCGGTGCGCGCGAGTTCTTCGGGCTCGAATTCGAAGTGACGCCGCACGTGCTGATTCCGCGTCCAGAGACCGAGCTGCTGGTGGAGACCGCGCTCGCGGCGATCGAACCTAGGCCGCGCCCACGTGTGCTCGATCTCGGCACCGGGACCGGCGCAATCGCGGTGGCAATCGCGTCGATGCGGCCCGACGCGCAGGTCTGGGCGCTCGACCGCTCGGCCGACGCGCTCGCCGTCGCCGCACGCAACGGCGCGCGCCTGCTCGACGTGAAACGCCCGGGGGGCGCCGTCGTTTTCCTGCCCAGCGACTGGTACGGCTCGCTCGACGCCGCGTTGCGCTTCGATGCGATCGTCAGCAATCCACCGTATATCGCGAGCGGCGACCCGCATCTGCGTGAGGGCGATCTGCGCTTCGAGCCGCGCGGCGCGCTCACCGACGAGGCCGACGGCCTCAGCGCGATCCGCGCGATCGTCGCCGGCGCCCCCGAGCGTCTCGCCGCCGACGGCACGCTTTGGATCGAACATGGCTACGACCAGGCCGAAGCCGTGCGCGCATTGTTGAGCGAACGCGGTTTTGCCGAGGTCCGCTCGGCGCGCGATCTCGCCGGCATCGAGCGGATCAGCGGCGGCGTGCTGCGCGCCGCTGCGGCCTGAGCGCGGTCGCCGAGGCTAAAACCCCAGGCGCGACGTGGCTGCGGCCACCGGTAGCGAAATCCGCTATCATTTCAGCCTATTCCCATCCTTTATCGGAACCGCAAGGTCAGTCATGGATACGCAACAACGCATCAAGCAAATCGTCGACGGCAACAACGTCGTTCTCTTCATGAAGGGCACGGCCCAGTTCCCGATGTGCGGTTTTTCCGGCCGCGCCATCCAGATCCTGAAGGCGTGCGGTGCCGGTGAAATCAAGACCGTCAACGTGCTCGAAGACGACGAAATCCGTCAGGGCATCAAGGTGTTCTCGAACTGGCCGACCATTCCGCAGCTGTACGTGAAGGGCGAATTCATCGGCGGCTCGGACATCATGATGGAGATGTACGAATCGGGCGAACTGCAGCAGCTGTTCGCCGCGGCCTGAGCGTTCTACGCTTCGTTCGTTCCATCAGGCGCCGCGAGCCATGCAGCAAGCACGCACCGCGGTGCCTCGCCGGCTGATCGTCGCGATCACCGGCGCCACCGGCGCCATCTACGGCATCCGGCTGCTCGAGACGCTGCGGCGGCTCGGCGGCGTCGAGAGCCACCTGCTGATTTCGAGCGCGGGTTGGCTCAACATCCAGCATGAACTCGAGTTGGGCAAGGAAGACGTGCATCCGCTCGCGGATGTCGTCCATTCGGTGCGCGACGTCGGCGCGAGCATCGCGTCCGGCTCGTTCGCGACCGACGGCATGATCGTCGCGCCCTGCTCGATGAAAACACTCGCGAGCATCGCGCACGGTTTCGCCGACAACCTGATCACCCGCGCCGCCGACGTCACACTGAAGGAGCGTCGCCGTCTCGTGCTGCTGGTGCGCGAAACGCCGTTCAATCTCGCGCATCTGCGCAATATGACGGCCGTCACCGAAATGGGCGGAGTGATCTTCCCGCCGCTGCCCGCGTTCTATAACCGGCCTGCTTCGATCGACGAGATGGTCGACCACACTGTCGCACGCGTGCTCGATCTGTTTGCGCTGGGGCCGGCGTTGTCGCCGGCGTGGGAAGGATTGCGGGGCGCGCAGGATTAACGGCGACAACGCGGATTAACAACGGCCGCGACGCAATCAATTCCCGCCGAACCCATTTATCAAGCTGGCGTGCGGACCTATATTGGTAGCAACCCAATTTCTCCGTGTTGTGCTTACACGGCCGCGTTGCTGTCATGAACCGCTTACCTTCGCTTTTCCTGTCTCACGGCGCACCCACGTTGCCGATCGATCCGTCGATGCCGTCCGCCGAGTTCGGCGCGCTCGGCACGCAATTGCCGCGTCCCGCGGCAATCCTGATGTTGTCGGCGCACTGGGGCACCGCGCAGCCACTCGCGAGCATCGCGACGGCGCCTGAAACCATCCACGATTTTTATGGTTTTCCGCGCCAGCTCTATGAAATCCAATATCCGGCGCCGGGCGCGCCCGACATCGCACGTAGTGCCGCCGCGCTGCTCGGCGCGAGCGGCATTGTCGCGGACGTGCAGCCGCACGGACTCGACCACGGCGCATGGGTGCCGATGCTGCTGATGTTTCCGCGAGCGGACGTGCCAATCGCGCAACTGTCGATCCAACCGCACAAGGACGCCGCGCATCATTTCCGCGTCGGCCGCGCGCTGCGCGCGCTAAAAGACGAAGGCGTGATGGTGATCGGCTCCGGCCAGATCACCCATAACCTGCGCGCCGCCGATTTCTCCGCGCGCCCGGAAGACGCCGATCCGCGTGTGGCGGAATTCACCGACTGGTTCGAGGACAAGCTCGTCGCGCGCGATATCGACGCGCTGCTCGACTATCGCCGCCAGGCGCCGCACGCGGTGTTGATGCATCCGACCGACGAGCATCTGTTGCCGGTATTCGCCGCGCTCGGTGCCGCCGACGACGACTATTCGCTCGCGATCCAGTCGCTCGGCACCTACCAACGCTCGCTCGCGATGACGAACTACGTGTTCGGGACCGCCTGATCCGGCTCGGGGTCGCGCACAAAGGTCAAACAAAAAGCCCGCCTGATCATCGATCGGGCGGGCTTTTTATCGGCCCCGAAAGACCCGCGTCGAGCGGATCTTCGGTTTCGACCGGCGCTCAATGCGCGCCGATAACTTCGAGCACTTCGTCGTGCACGAGCCGCTCGTCCAGATACTCCGAACGATAGCCGCTGTTCACGCCCCAGAAGTAGAACACGAACGCGAAGGCGATCACGACGAGCATGTCCCAGCCGTAAGGCAGAATGCCGAAGCCGCCAAACTCCTTGCTGCCGATCAGCGACAGGATCGCCATGATCGGCAGATACGCGACCAGCCACCAGGCAGCCTTCAGGTCACGGCCCCAGCCCTCGAAGCCCGACTTCGCCTGGAAGTAGAAATACACCGGCAGCGCGACGACCATCAGCAGAATGATTTCGCCGGTCAGCGGCCACCTCGCCCAGTACAGGATCAGCGACGCGCAGACGAACGCGAACGGCGCGATCACCTTCATGCCGGCGATGTGCAGCGGGCGCTCGAGATCGGTTGCCGCGCGGCGCAGTGCCATCAGGCTGATCGGGCCGGTCAGGTACGAGATCACGGTCGCGACCGAAATCACCGCCGCGAGCGAACTCCAGCCGCGGAAGAAGAACAGGAAGATGAACGAGACGAGCAGGTTGAACCACATCGCGTTGCGCGGAACGCCATAGAACGGGTGCACGTTACCGAACATCTTGGGCATCGTGTTGTTGCGCTCCATCGCGTAGATCATGCGCGAGGTGGTTGCCATGTAGGTCGTACCGGTGCCGCTCGGGCTCACGAACGCGTCGACGTACAGCAGGATCGCCAGCCAGTTCAGGTTCAGCGCAATCGCCAGTTCCGCGAACGGCGAAGCAAAGCTGAAGTGGCTCCAGCCCTTCATCACGTCGGCCGGATTCACGGCGCCGATGTATGCGATCTGCAGCAACACGTAGATCACGAGCGCGAGCAGGATCGAGCCGATCACCGCGAACGGCACGCTCCTGGCCGGATTTCGCGCTTCACCGGCCAGGTTGATCGGGCTCTGGAAACCGTTGAATGCGAACACGATGCCGCTCGTCGCGACCGCGGTCAGCACCGCCGACCAGCCGTACGGCGCGAACGTGGTCGTCTGACCAAAGTTCTCGGTGTGGACGCCTGTCATCATCAGGCCGACGATCGTTGCGCCCGGGATCAGGAACTTGAAGATCGTGATCGCCGAGTTGGCGCGCGCGAACAGCTTGACGCCCCAGTAGTTGAGCAGGAAATAGATGATGACGAGCCCGGCGGACAACAGCAGGCCGTTGGTCGTCAACGACCCGTCGACGAACAGCGCATGCGCCCAGGGATAGGGCCACGTACTCATATATTGGATGGATGCTTCGGCCTCGATCGGGATCACCGACACGATCGCGATCCAGTTGGCCCACGCGCTGATGAAACCGACCAGCGCGCCGTGCGAGTAGCGCGCATAGCGCACCATCCCGCCAGATTCCGGAAACATCGCGCCAAGTTCCGCGTAGGCCAGCGCAATCGCGAGAATCACGACCGCACCGATGATCCATGCGCAAATCGCAGCCGGACCGGCAATTTTTGCAGCCTTCCACGCGCCGAACAGCCAACCCGAACCGATGATCGAGCCCAGACCGGTCAGCATCAGCGCGAATGGCCCGATGTTCCGTTGTATAGAACTTTTCAAGTCTTCTCCTAAATCAGAACCATGTCGGCACCGCGTGACATCGCTTGTGGCGGTGGGGACGGGGTGACGCGCATGTAAGCGCGTCCAGATGCGGAATAGGTGCAACCGACGCGCGGCGCGTAGTTTAACGGTTGCACCGTGTTACTGCAGCGAAACCGCAGCCGAACCAAGGGTTCTCCCTAGCAGTAAGTTGTCCTCCTGCGCAAGCTTTGTAAGAAAATTTCGGATCAGTCCGGCAAAGTTTCGTCTAGACTGTTGACCTTCGTCCGAATTCGCCGTATAACGTTCGGGCAGGATTTCAAGTGGCGAGTGAAGTGGTTCTTTCGTAGTTCGCCCATCAACGGTACTCCGGTTGGTCCCATTACCCCCTTCCTTGATTTTCATGCACCCCGGGCTTCGGCCTTATTCACCATCTTTAGGAAAAAGTAATATGGAAACCGGTACCGTCAAGTGGTTCAACGACGCTAAGGGCTTTGGCTTCATCACTCCGGACGGCGGCGGTGAAGATCTGTTCGCGCATTTCTCGGAAATTCGCACTGAAGGCTTCAAGACGCTGCAAGAAAACCAGAAGGTCACGTTTGAAGTGAAGACGGGCCCGAAGGGCAAGCAAGCGGCTAACATCAAGCCGGTGTAAGCTCCGCGCTTCCTTCTGGACGCAAAAAAACCCCGCCTCGGCGGGGTTTTTTATTACGGCGGCCAATCTGAATGCGCCGATTAACTTCGCGTTACTTCGCAATCCGCGGCGGATTATTTGTTGATTATTCGGGATTATCCGAATACACGCCGCGCATGAATACCGAGGCCAGTCGCCACGCTCGCGAGACGATCGCCGAATACCGCTTGCGCGTCTGGAAACGCCGCGGCCAACGCGCCCGACAGAAACGCGAGGCCGGTCGACCCGCCGGTGAAATAGATCGCGTCGACATCGCGCGGCGCGACGCCCGCCGCCTGCACCGTATCGCGCGCGGCCTGCACGATGCGTCGCGTTTCTTCCTCGCCTGCCTTGACGAGCTGCGCTTCGTCGAACGCGAGACGCAGATCCTCTTCCACCTGCTCGAGATCGATCACGGTCTCGCCGCCCGCCGCCACGCCGATCTTCGCCTCTTCCGCGTGGGCGGCGAGCGCGTGCCCGAAACGCTGCTCGACCACGCGCATCAGCCGGTCGTGGTGCTTCGTCTCCGTGAAAAGGTGCCGCATCAGCGCGAGTTCGCTGACGCGCTTCGGCGTGTAGACGGTATTGATCAGGTGCCAGGTCGCGAGATCGAAATAAATCCGGTTCGGGATTTCGCGCCCTTGCGGATCGCGCGACTGGTAGCCGAGTTCGCGCAGTATCGTGGCGAGTTCGACGCGGCGGTCGAAGTCCGTACCCGCGACGTGCACGCCGTGGTGCGCGAGCACATCGTCCTTGCGCTCGACGCGCTTCATCCGTTCCGGCCCCACTCGCACGAGCGAAAAGTCCGACGTGCCGCCGCCGATGTCCGCCACAAGCACGAGCCCCTCGGCGCTCAGGTGCGATTCGTAGTCGAACGCAGCCGCGATCGGTTCATACTGAAAGTGGATGTCGCGCAAGCCGGCCGTGCGCGCAGCGGCTTCGAGCTGTTGCTGCGCCATCTGGTCGGCGCGCGGGTCGTCGTCGACGAAGAACACCGGGCGGCCCAGCACCGCGCGGTCGATCGCGCCGCCGGCGCTCGCCTCGGCCGCGCGCTTCAGGTGAGTCAGGAACGTCGCGATCACGTCGGTGTACTTGATCGCACTGCCGTCGCCGAGATCGGTCGTATTCTCGGCGAGCGGCGAGCCGAGAATGCTTTTCATCGAGCGCATCAGCCGGCCGTCGAAACCATCGATGTAAGCAGCGAGCGCCGCGCGCCCGAATTCGCTGGTGTGTTCGTCGGTATTGAAGAAGACCGCGGTGGGCAGCGTCGTGTACGCGCCTTCGACCGGCGCCAGCTTCAGCTGCGGGCCGATCGGAACCGCGACGGCCGAATTGGAAGTACCGAAGTCAATCGCGCAATAGTTCATGGCAGGAATGGCCGCTCACGGCTGGCGCGCAAAGAAAGGGGAGCGGCTTTGTATCACGAAAACTCCGGCAGCATCAACTGAAGCTGCCGGGACGGCCGCAAGATCGTTTGAAATCTTGGCGCGGAATGGATCTTGCTGCGTCCGACCGGATATGCCGCCCCACTTCGCCATCGAGGAGACTTCGCGTCATGAGCGTGCCGCCCACCGCCGCCGTCGATGACCAGCACGCCACGCTGATCGAAACCGATCTGCCGTCGCGGCTAGACCGTCTGCCGTGGGGCCGCTTTCATACGCTGATCGTGGTTGCGCTCGGCGTGACGTGGCTGCTCGACGGCCTTGAGGTGACGCTCGCCGGCGCGGTCGCGAGCGCGCTGAAAACCAGCCCGGCGCTGCGCTTTTCGAATGCCGAGGTCGGCCTCGCGGGCAGCGCATACATTGCCGGCGCGGTGCTCGGCGCGCTCGGCTTCGGCTGGCTGACCGACCGGCTCGGCCGCCGCAAGCTGTTTTTCGTCACGCTGACGCTGTATCTGGCCGCGACCGCGGCGACCGCGCTGTCGTGGAATCTGATGAGCTTCATGCTGTTCCGCTTCCTGACCGGCGCGGGTATCGGCGGCGAATACACGGCGATCAACTCGACGATCCAGGAATTCACGCCGGCACGCGTGCGCGGCTGGACCGACCTCGGCATCAACGGCACGTTCTGGGTGGGCGCGGGGCTCGGCGCCGCGGGCTCGCTGGTGCTGCTCGATCCGCACCTGCTGCCTTCCGACTGGGGCTGGCGCGCGTGTTTTTTCATCGGCGCGGTGCTCGCGCTGGTGATCCTGCCGATGCGCATCTGGATACCCGAAAGCCCGCGCTGGCTACTCACGCACGGCGACGAGCGCGACGCCCGCACGATCGTCGAGGGCATCGAGACGCGTTATCGCAACGCCGGTCACACGCTCGCCGACGACGCCCTCACGCGGCTGCGGCTGCGCGCGCGCGACCATACGCCGTTGCGCGAGGTGTTCCACACGCTGTTCAACGTGCACCGGCGCCGCGCGCTGGTCGGTCTCACGTTGATGACAGCGCAGGCATTCTTCTACAACGCGATCTTTTTCACCTACGCGCTCGTCCTCACCGACTTCTATCACGTGCCGGGCGACGACATCGGCTGGTATCTGCTGCCTTTCGCGCTCGGCAATTTCCTGGGGCCGCTCGTGCTCGGGCGGCTGTTCGACGTGATCGGCCGACGCAAGATGATCGCCGCGACCTACGCGATGTCGGCGATCCTGCTGACGCTGTCCGGTTATCTGTTCGAGCAGCAACTGCTGAGCGTCGTCACGCAGACGGTCGCCTGGATGGTCATTTTCTTCTTTGCGTCGGCGGCCGCGAGTTCCGCGTATCTGACCGTGAGCGAATCGTTTCCGCTCGAAATCCGCGCGCTCGCGATCGCGGTTTTCTATGCGTTCGGCACCGCGCTCGGCGGCATCATCGGGCCGGCGTTTTTCGGTCGGCTGATCGATACGCATCAGCGCAGCGAGGTGTTTTCGGGCTATCTGGTCGGCTCGGCGTTGATGCTCGCGGCGGCGCTCGTCGCGGCGATCTGGGGTGTCGACGCGGAGCGCAAGTCGCTCGAACATGTGGCCGCGCCGCTGTCGAGCGTGACGGATGGCGAGAACGGCATGGACGGCGCTGCATGAAAAACGCGCGGACCGTGCCGCGCGTGCCTGACTGCTTCGTTGCTCATCGACCGCTTTCCTCGCTTTACGCGAAATAGCGCGGCAAGCGCGGCGAATCCATCGCTCAGAACGCCTTCTTCCAGGCGCCGGCGTACGCGATATCCGCGAGCGCCGCGCGTTGACGCGGCGCCTTCTCGCGTTCGCGCAGGACCGGATCCAGTTTGTCGACGTCGCCGTAATGGCCGAGCGAGATCATCGCGATCGGCTCGACGTCCTTTGGTAGTTCGAAGGTGGTACGGAACGCGTTCACGTCGAAGCCGCTCATCTGGTGCGCGGCGAGGCCGAGCGCGTGCGCCTGCAGCACCAGCGCCATCGCCGCCGCGCCAGCGTCGTAGAACGCGCAGCGGTTTACGTCGCCCTTGTTGGTCAGTGTGTGCGCGGTCACCGCGATCAGCACCGGCGCGGGCGCATTCCAGCCCTGGTTGAACGGCACCAGCGTGGCGAAAGCCTTCTTGAATGCCACTTCGTCGACGCTGCGATCGAATACGACAAAACGCCAGGGCTGCGCGTTATATGAAGACGGCGCCCAGCGCGCCGCTTCGAGCACGGCTCGCAACTGATCGCGACTCACCGGCTCGCTCGAATACGCGCGAGGGCTCCAGCGGCCAGCAATGAGCTCGTGAATGGCAACTTCGGTTGAGGCGGGTTTGGTGGCCATGCGCTTCTCTCGGTAGATATTCATGTTCTCCGGGCGGCTGCCCGAGGTCACATAGCATAACGGGCTTTCGGTGCGCGCTCCAAGTTGCGGCGCGGCGCTATGCGTGCTGGCTGAGAAAACGCTCACGGCCCCGTTATGGGGCCGTGCGTCGTTGCTTCGCTGACGGTGAATCCGCGCGGCTCGCGAGGGCGCCTTAGATTGCCTGCGGCGTCGGCACCTTGGCCGGGCGATTGATGCGCAGCACGATCACCGCGGCGATCAGACACAAGCCGCCGGAAATCATCGATGCGACCGTGTAGGTGCCAAGACTCGCGCGCAGCATGCCCGCGCCGAGCGCCGCGAACGCCGCGCCGAGCTGGTGGCCCGCGACCACCCAGCCGAACACGATCGGCGCCGATTCCTTGCCGTAGACGTCGGTCGCAAGCCGCACGGTCGGCGGCACGGTGGCGATCCAGTCGAGACCGTAGAACACCGCGAACAGCGGCAGTCCGAAAAAGTCGATGCCGAACGCGTGCGGCAGATACATCAGCGACAGCCCCCGCAGCCCGTAATACCAGAACAGCAGCACGCGGCTATTGAAGCGGTCCGACAGCCAGCCCGACATCGTCGTGCCGAACAGGTCGAACACGCCCATCGCCGCGAGCAACGACGCGCCCTGCACTTCGGTCATCCCGTAGTCGCCGCACATCGCGATCAGATGGGTGCCGACATAGCCATTGGTGCTCGCGCCGCAAATGAAGAAGCTGAAGAACAGCAGCCAGAAGTCGCGCGTTTTGCTCGCCGACGCGAGCGTGCCGAATGCGATCGCGAGCGGATTCTGCCTGGCGACGGTCGTCGTGATGGGCGCGTCATGCGGTTCGCCGTACGGGCGCAGCTGCATGCTGGCCGGATGCTCGGGCAGCAGGAACGCGACGAGCGGAATCACGACGCCCGCCGCGAGCGCGACGACCCACACGACCTGACGCCAGCCGTAATGCTCGGCGATGGCCGCGAGCAGCGGCAGAAACACCAGTTGGCCGGTCGCCGAACTGGCGGTCAGGATACCCATCACGAGACCGCGGCGCGTCGTGAACCAGCGCGTCACGACCGTCGCCGACAGCGACAGCGCCGCTACCCCTGTCGAGCCGCCGACCATCACGCCCCAGATCAGCACCATTTGCCACGGATGCGTCATCAGCGACGACAGCGCGACACCCGCGGCCATCGCGCCGAGCGCGCTTAGCAGCGTGGGGCGGACACCGAAGCGCTGCATCGCGGCGGCCGCGAACGGCCCCATCAACCCGTACAGCGCGATATTCACCGAGATCGCGAGCGAAATCGTCGCGCGGCTCCAGCCGAATTGGTGCTCGAGCGGCACCATCATCACGCTCGGTGTCGCTCGCGTACCCGCAGCCGCGAGCAACACCAGGAACACCACGGCGACGGTCAACCAGCCGTAGTGGAAACGCCCGCCTATCAATCGCGCAGCCCAGTTCATCGATTCTCCCATCGACGCGGCCCGGGTGGCGGCGTCGTTCGTATTATTACGGCCTCGGTGAATGACTTGTTACAGATCGGTCACAATAGTGTTGCGATCTTAGTTACTGGTCGGTAACATGTCAAGGCGTCAATCTCATTCGGGTGACTTGCCATGTCCGACAGCGAAACCCCCAAGCCCGCCCCTACTCGTGCGCGGCGCGCGCGCGGCGCACAGACCGCCGGGCCGCAGGCGCAGCAGCATCTGCTGCGCGCGGCCAGCGAGTTGTTCTATCGCGAGGGCGTGCGCACGGTCGGCGTCGATGCGGTGGTCGAGCGCGCGGGCGTGAACAAGATGAGTCTGTACCGGCAGTTTTCGTCGAAGGACGAGCTCGTGATGGCGTATCTGGAGCAGAAGGACGAGCAGTTCTTCCGCTACGTCGAGAAGAGCTTCGCGAAGCGTCCGGGCGAGCCGGCGAAGCAGCTTCAGCAGTACTTCGACGACCTCGCGGTGCGCGCCTCGGTCGACGATTACCGCGGCTGCCCGTTCGTGAACGTGTCGGTGGAGTTTTCGGATACCGCGCATCCGGCGCGGCAGTTCGTGTTCCGCAACAAGCAGCGCTTGATGGCGCGCCTCGTCGAACTGTCGACAGCGGCCGGCGCCGGCGATCCGCAAGCGCTGGCCGATGGGCTCGGCCTGCTGATCGAGGGCGTGTACGCGGCGAGCCAGACTTACGGGCCGGGTTGCGGGCCGATCCTCGCCGCGCCGAAAGTCGCCGCGCAGTTGATAGCGGCCGCTTGCGCGGAGAAGCCGATTCGCTGAGCCAGTCCGTCAGCTGGGTCCTTTAGAATTGTGCGTTTTCCCGTCACATCCGTCCGCCATGCCGTTGCCCGCCGAATTCCACGATGCCGTTATCGCCGCGACCCGTCATTGGCTGACGGAGGCCGTGATCGGCCTGAACCTGTGTCCGTTCGCGAAGGCCGTGCATGTGAAGGGGCAGATTCGCTATGCGCTCAGCGAAGCGGACACGCTCGAAGCGGTGCTGACCGACCTGGAAGCCGAGCTGCAGACCCTCGTCGCCGCCGACCCCGCCGCCATCGACACGACGTTGCTGATCCTGCCGCGCGCGTTCGAGGACTTTCTCGGCTTCAACGACTGCCTGTTGTTCGCCGACCGGCTGGTCCAGCAGTTGCGGCTCGAAGGCGTCATCCAGATCGCGAGCTTTCATCCGCATTACCAGTTCGAAGGCAGCGAGCCCGACGATATCGAAAACTACACGAACCGGGCGCCCTATCCGATCCTGCATCTGCTGCGCGAGGACAGCATCGAGCGGGCCGTGCAGGCCTTTCCCGACGCGGAAGAGATCTACGAGCGCAATCAGGAAACGCTGCGGCGCATTGGCCTCGCGGGCTGGGATGCGTTGATGAAGCGCTAAATGAAGCGCGAGGCCGCGCCTCAGGCCGGCACGAAAAATCGCTCCTTCAGCGCATCGAGCCCGAGCGTGTCCAGCACTTCGCCGAGCCGCTCAGCGGGCCGGCGCCGCGGCAGGTCCTTGTACTGCGCGATGATCAACTCGTTTTTCATCGAGTGTTCCCAGCCGACCAGCTCGGTCACGCTGACCTGATAGCCATGCGCTTCGAGCTGCAGGCAGCGCAGCACGTTCGTGATCTGGCTGCCGAATTCGCGCGTGTGCAGCGGATGCCGCCAGATTTCCGTCAGCGCGGTCTTCAGAGCCTTGCCCTTGTTCTGCCGCAGCACGCCGGCCACCTCGGCCTGGCAGCACGGCACGACGACGATGTACTTCGCGTGCTTTTCGAGCGCGAAACGGATCGCGTCGTCGGTGGCGGTATTGCACGCGTGCAGCGCGGTCACGATGTCGATTTCGGTGGGCAGCCGCGTCGACGTGATCGACTCCGCCACCGACAGATTCAGAAACGACATACCCTTGAAGCCGAGCCGCGCCGCCAGCTCTTCGGACTTCGTCACCAGCTCTTCGCGCGTTTCGATGCCGTAAATGTGCGAAGCCCCACCAGCGACGTCCTGAAACTCCTTGAAAAACAGGTCATACAGGATAAAACCGAGGTATGACTTGCCCGCGCCGTGATCGACGAGCGTCAGCGCCCCCTGCTGGTCCTTCAGGTCCTTGAGTAGCGGCTCGATGAACTGGAACAGATGGTAGACCTGCTTCAGCTTGCGACGGCTGTCCTGATTCATCTTGCCGTCGCGCGTGAGGATGTGGAGCTCTTTGAGCAGTTCGACGGACTGGTTGGGACGGATTTCGTGAGTTTTGCCGGACATCGTATGGGCCGCCATCAATTGCAGTGCGAACGTGCGACAGATGACGGAAAAAGAGAAAAGTTGCTGCCAGTTTACCCAAAGTGCGGCAATCCCAGCGAGTACGCCGCCCGGGTCACGCGAGACAGGCGGTCCACTGGGAACACTTCCTGCTCGAAAGGCGCTGCGCGGAAGTGTCTCGAGAATGGCTGAAAACAGCTTGAGCGCCGGCTGAGCCTGCGGGTGCAAGCCGCGTCGCCGAAAACAGGAGGCGGTCCGGCCGTGCAACCGGACACGCGAACCGGATGCACGTGGGGAGAGCGGTCCCGCAACAAGGGCCGAACGTTACGTAACCAGCAGCGGCCGGCTTTGCAACGGGTCGCGCGCTCGGATGATCACAGAAGAGGCGGCAATGGATACGGTACCCAACGGAAATGTCGAACAGAAGTTTCAGGAAATGATGGCGAAGCTCACCGCCGCGCCGGCATGGTCGGAGAAACAGCAACTCGAACTGGAGATGGCTCGCGACATCTCCACGGAAATGCTGCGGCTCGCCGAGGTCATGCGTGACGGCAACGTCGACCTCGAGACCTGCCTGACGATGCTCAAGTACGCCAAGGTGCTCGACTTCGTGATGACGACGCTCGCGTCGCGACGCGACATCAAGCCGCAGACGTTGCGGGTGATCTTCAAGCTCGCCGGGCTGAAGGTCGATGAGGCGTATCCGGGTTAGCGCGTCGGCATCCTGGTTAGATTGGCTTGGTATCGCGTTCCTCGTGTCACCACAAGACTGCTGCAACGCGCCCGCACGCGGGCGGCTGGATGCCGCTCGCGACGCGGGCTTCCACACTCCCCTTCCGCGGGTGTCTCAAGCGTGCGGCGCCTCGACGGGCGGCGTTCCCTCATGAAATAGCGTCTTCAGCTGCTCGCGCAACTCCGGCGAATCCGCGTGCTTGTGAACGCTGACGGCATGCTGGACCGCGGCTTCGAGCAGTTCGCCGTCGCTGTCGGCGGATAGCGCGACAGTGCAGTTCGTTTCGCTCGGAAACTCGCGACAGTCGATATATTTGCGGGTCATGGCAATCTCCTTGAACCAGACGATCGACTCTTCCACCGATTCAACAGGCGCTTCGCGTCGGCTGCCGGCACGCGGCAGCGAAGCGCGCCGCAGCGGCTGCGTCGCAAGCGACGTGGTTGGGGATTGACGCGAGGAACGACGCGAACGGCGTCCGATGGAAGATGTTTGAAAAGTATAGGTCGCGTGCGGCGCGGGCCAAGCGGTGAACGCGATGCGCAACGGCCGGGAGAAAGACTGAATCCAGTATTTTCCGGTCTGGGGCGATCGAGCCCGGTCGCCTGGCCGAATAGCCGCCTGTTTGCGAGTACCGAGCACAGTTCGACAGAGTTTGTCGGCGTTTGCCGCGCGCCGCGCGCGGTGTGACAATAGCGCCCTTCGCGCCGCATATCCGTTCGGTCACCGCGGCGCACCGCCTTTTCTCCCCGTTGATCCGCTGAACCGCATGTCATTCTCGCTCGATTCCGCCCGCGTCGCCGTGATCGGCGGCGGCCCCGCCGGCCTGATGGCCGCCGAGACGCTTGCCGGGCGCGGCGTGCAAGTCCACGTATATGACGCGATGCCGTCGGTCGGCCGCAAATTCCTGATGGCGGGCAAAGGCGGCATGAACATCACGCATTCGGAAGCCCTCGCGCCGTTTCTCGAGCGCTACGGCTCGCGCCGCGAGCGCATCGCGCCGTTACTCGACGCGTTCGGTCCCGACGCGCTGCGCACATGGTTGCGCGAGTTGGGCGTCGAGACGTTCGTCGGCAGTTCGGGGCGCGTCTTTCCGTCCGACATGAAGGCCGCGCCGATGCTGCGCGCGTGGCTGCATCGGCTGCGCGAAGCGGGTGTGCAGTTTCATATGCGTCACAAGTGGAGCGGCTGGGCGTCAACATCCGAAGACGGTGCCGCCCACGCGTTGCGCTTCGACACGCCCAACGGTGAGCAGACGATCAACTGCGACGCGGTCGTGTTCGCGCTCGGCGGCGCCAGTTGGCCGCGTCTCGGCTCCGACGCCGCGTGGGTGCCGCTGATGACGTCGCGCGACGTGCCGGTGACGCCGCTGCGTCCCGCGAACTGCGGCTTCGACGCGGACTGGAGCCCGTATCTGCGCGAGCGTTTCGCGGGTCAGCCGATCAAGACGGTCGCGATTTCCGTCACCGGTGTAGACGGAAAAGTCCACAATCGACAAGGTGAAATACTTTTGACCGAAACGGGCCTCGAAGGGAGCCTGATTTACGCGTTGTCGGCGCCGATCCGCGAGCGGATTCTCGCCGGCGGCGAGGTCACGATCGCGCTGGATCTCGCGCCAGGCTTGCCGCTCGAGCGAGTCGTGGAGGAAGTGACGCGGCCGCGCGGCTCACGCTCGATCGCGAGTCATCTGCACGGGCGAATCGGAATCGGCGGGGTCAAGCTGGCGTTGTTGCACGAGATTCTGTCGAAAGAAGCCTTCGCCGATGCGCGCGGCCTCGCCCACGCGATCAAGGCGCTGCCGATGCGACTGCTGCGCGCGCGACCGATCGAGGAAGCGATCAGTACGGCGGGTGGAATCCCGTTCGAGGCGTTGGACGCGCATCTGATGATCGACCGGATGCCCGGCGCCTTCTGCGCGGGCGAAATGCTCGATTGGGAGGCGCCGACCGGTGGTTATCTGTTGACCGCCTGCTTTGCCAGCGGGCTGGTCGCTGGCCGGGGCGCGTGCGCGTATCTGGAAGCGCACGGCACGCCGGCGTGACGCGCGCAGTCGCCCGCAGTCGCCGTCACCGCGCCTTGAGCCGCCACAACGACGTGACCTCGGCCGCTCGCGCAACATACAACGGATCGTTCTGATCGCTGGCCTTCGGATGCCGTGGACGAATGTCCTCGCGTCCCATGACACTGAGCCCCGCGTGCTCGATCGCCGCGAGCAGCCACTCGCGCGTACGCAGCCCAAGGTGCTCGGCGAAATCCGAAATGATCAGCCAGCCCTCGCCGCCCGGCGTCAGATGATCGGCGAGGCCGTTCAGGAAGCCGACCAGCACGCGGCTGTCCGGATCGTAGACCGCGTATTCGAGCGGCGAGGCGGGCCGCGCCGGCACCCACGGCGGATTGCAGACGACGAGCGGTGCCCGACCGTCCGGAAACAGATCGGCCTGCACGATCTCGACCTGCTCGGCGTAACCAAGACGCGCGAGATTTTCACGAGCGCACGCAAGCGCGCGCGCATCCTGGTCCGTCGCGACGATCTTGCGCACGCCGCGTTTGGCCAGCAGCGCGGCCAGCACGCCAGTGCCGGTGCCGATATCGAACGCGAGGTCCAGCGACGGCAGCGGCGTGCGCGCGACCAGATCGACGTACTCGCCGCGCACCGGTGAGAACACACCGTAGTGCGGATGGATGCGTTCGCCGAGCGCCGTAATCTCGACGCCCTTCTTGCGCCATTCGTGCGCGCCGATCAAACCGAGCAACTCGCGCAACGACACGACCGACGCGTCACCGCACGCCGGTCCATAAGCTTCGATGCAGGCCTGCCCCACGTCGGGCGCGCGACGCAGCGGAATGGCGTAGTCGGCATCGAGCGGAATCAGGATCATGCCGAGCGTGCGCGCGCGCTGCGACTGCGCCTGCCGATGCTGGTTGAACGCGTCGAGCGGTGTGGCTCCCTGCTTGCGCGGCTTGCGTTCGAGCCGGCGCGTGACGGCCTGCAGCAGTTGGCGCGCGTTCTGGAAGTCGCCGCGCCACAGCAGCGCGGTGCCTTCGCAGGCGAGGCGGTAGGCCGAATCGGCGGTGGTGCGGTCGTCGGCGACGACGACGCGCTTCGGCGGCGGTACGGCCGCTTCGGAACGCCAGCGTGCGGTGCGCGGGCCGTCGGCTTCTGGCCAGGTGAGAGTTGCGGGGCTGGTCATGGTGCAATGGAGTCGATGTGACGTCGCCTGCGACGTGGACTGCGGCAGTGGACCCGGAATGTCCGGCGGCTGCCCGCCATCCCGGGCGACGCCCGAATAGTAACGTACCGCCGCCGTGCGGATTCGCGGCGCGGCATGAATTGGTGACGGTGATGAGGTGAGTCTAGACGCACCGAAAGTAGACAATCATGTCTACAATCGACAAGGTGAAAGAGATACCATGATTTTTGAGCCATCGCGCGGCTCACCTCACGCTGCCTCGCACGTTTTGACGTGCGTGAAACCCTCGTCGCAAACAAGCCTGGCCAAGGCTTCGGTGATCGGCATCAGCAACGATCCGGGCAATTTCCACCGAAAAAAGAAAAACCCCGCCAAAGCGTGTGCTTCGACGGGGTTTTCTAGCATTTCCAGTTACTGCTGATAAAGCAATCTGGTGCGGCTGCAGGCCCCGAACAGTCGTCCAATCTCTAGCGTTTACAGGGTTTCTCAGCATGTTGGTATTCTTTTGTACCAACAAATGTACCAACAAAAACTGTTTTAACTTTGGTTCGAGGCCAGCAGGCTGTCAAAGCTTCGTAGCCGGTCAACAGGTCCCACGCTTGGTCGCCCATCGTCAATATAGCCGCCCGACCGGATCCAAGGACATAAAATCCCAGCGCCGGCCGAGAAGTATTAGCGGCACCGACCGCTCGACATGCCTCGGATGTGGCACGACAAGATCGAAGCCTAGATGCTGGAGCAAGCAAGTATAGTTTCCTGCCCGCGCACGCTCCCCCGGCCGATTCCCCCTCAACCAATTCCAGACATAGAAACAAATCGAGATGCCTGCTGAGCGCGATAATCCCCCCATGGCATGAGCTTGACCCGGGGATAAGTCAGATACAGCAAGCGCTTCGATCTCGTGACCGCCACAAACGCATTGCGGCTCTCCTCTGCCATTTCGCGCGTGCGTCCGATCGCTCGATAGTCCGGGAATGTTCCTTCCGTCATGCCCGCGACAAACACAACGTCAAATTCCAGCCCCTTGGAAGAGTGAACAGTCAACAAGGCAACGCCGTCGCGATGGGCCTTTTGGGTAGCGCCCAGTGCCTTGCTGCTCATAAATCCAGGTAGCGTACGCGAAGGGCCATCGGAGCGCAGATATTGGTCCCACTCCTGCTGAAAGACCGCCGTGTCCTCATAGATCGCCCGGCGAGCATTCTCGTCCAGCGAGTCGGCGTAGTCCCTCAACGACTTGAACGCCGGCATGAGATCAAGACGCGCCGTATTTCGGACAACCGATGCGACCGAGTCCGCGACTGCCTTGGCTCGCGGCTCATCCGAGGCTTGCGTCATCTCAGACAGTGCGGCCATGGCATCGGCTGCTGTTTCTGGAGGCTGTGTCTTCCATTTCGTGGCCAACGCCGCCAAATGCAGCCGGTCCCTAGGGTTCGCCACGACGCGCAACGACAACAAGAACTCGTCGACAAGGTCGGATTCATTCTCGTGATTGGCCGTCAATCGTTTGTAGAACGGAATGTCGCGGCGGCGCAGCTCCTTCTCTATTTCGAGCAAGGCGAAGCGGGTTCGCCCCAGAATCGCACATTTCGACGGCTCAACGCCACCCTCAACGTCAGGGTGCCCTTGCGCAAACAGCAATTCAAGCTCGTCAACAATCAGCCCCGCCTCGTGCGCTTCGTCGTCCCCCACGAGGATGCGAGCGTCACCCTTGATCGGAAGCTGCGCGTCAACCAAGTAATTCGGATCAACGGATCGCGCGACATCCACCACTGCCTGCGAAGAGCGAAAATTCTCAGTCAGCTCGATCAGTTTCGCCGCGAACTCGAGCCGAAACTTATCCATATATTCGGGGCTTGACGTGTTGAATCCGTAGATCGACTGCTTGGGGTCTCCCACCATCATGACGTTTTTATACAAGTCTCCGCAGAGCGCGCAGAGCAGCGCGTATTGCGCTTCGTTTAGATCCTGCGCCTCGTCAACGCACACAAATCTGTAAAGCCTCCGATAAAAATCGGCCAGCTTTGGATTGTTGATCAGCAGCCGGTAGCCAAGCAGCAAAAGATCGTCGAAGTCGTAGGCGCCACAAGCGCGCAGCCCGGCGTCATAGGCGTCCAAGACCCGCTTGTCGAGTTCGTCATCAAGAACCGCGCAAGTGATGGGGTGTGCCTTGATGCGCGAGATCATTTGAAGCCAGGTGTCGACCCGCCTGCTGCGCTCCTTGCGATCGACGATCTGATTGACCTCCTCGTCGAGAACAGGATCCTGCCGAATCGCCTCCAACAAAATTTCCTTGCGGTCCTTATGCTGCTCAAAGATGTGCGGCTCGCCCTCCACACCCACAAGCTTCCCTCTCTCGGCGAGCATTTGTAGGCAGAAGCTGTGGAGCGTGCCAATGAACGCGCGTTGCCGGTCTTGACCCAAGTCAGAGAGGCGATCGCGCATCTCGTCGGCGGCCTTATTGGTGAACGTCAGCGCCAGCACGCGAAAGTGACCGGGAACATTCGTGAGAAGGGAGCGGACTCGCTCCGTCAGCACGCGAGTTTTGCCGGAACCCGGACCAGCTACCACGAGCAACGCGCCGTCGACATGTTCGACGACCTGGGCTTGCAGCGTCGACAGACGCAACTTGGTTGGACTGTTCATTGTTCCTCGGCCTCCGCCTCTACTGCCAGCTTTTGAATTCCGTGATTTTTTCCGATGACCGAAAACAGCCTCTCGATGTGCTTCGGAAAACGTCTCTCCGGGTCCTTCAAACCGGAGATCGTTCGGGCTAACGGCTTGGCGAGGCGTGTTTTGGAACCTTTCATGGCATCAGCGGCGGCGCGAGATCTACCTCCATCGCTCTTGTAGTCCCTGACGCCCTTTCCCTTCGCCAATTCCAGTCCATGATGCTTGTCGATGAATTCGTCCAAGAAGGACTCCCGGCCGTGCGCTTCGCTCAGGGCGGTTTCGATTTCGGCAAGATAGCCGTCGTCCAACAACTGCGTCTCGAAGTTTTTACCAGAGGACACGACAACGACGTTGAAAGACGAAGCGATGTTGGGCTGCCCCGCCTTCTTCAAGGCCGCTTCCAAGTCGTTGATTGGCTTCTGCTCCCCGTCCCCCAGGACATACCAAGGGATTTCAAGGCTCTTCGCAAGCCAGATGAACGGGAAGTAGTCTGTTCCGTTCGCCCGTACAAAGCTGAATCCCAATTCGTGAATTGACGCTCCCCAATAGGCTTCCGCCCAAATCGGCAGCGACTGCTCTTCCGTTTGCCCCTCGAACAAAACCACGGCCCTCGCAAAGAGGATGTCCCCTCTCGACTCGATGACTGTCTCCTGCAACTTTCGGATATCGTCGACCTTCTCGAGCTTCGACAAGTCAAGCTTACGCGCTCCCGTGTCTCCGCCTTTCTTGATGAAGAGCCGAAGGTCCTCCAATTGAGCTTGGCCTGCAAAATATGGTGAATGGGTACTGACGACGCGCTGCCCCTTGATTTTTTTGATGTGCGCGAACAACGACCGTTGCGCCTGCGGATGAAGGTGCGACTCCGGTTCTTCCAAGGCCAGAACAGAATGCAATTTGTCGTTGTTCTTCGCTGCCACGTCCCCGCGCCAAGCGGTGAACGCCCTGAAGACGAGCAGAGAGGCCAAGCTCCGCGTGCCCATCCCGTGGCGAGCGAGCGGGAACGACTGCGCCCCGGCGGTCGAGAAGGACACGTCGACGCCTTTCGACAGGTCTCGCAGTTTCCGCGCGACCGGAGCAATGTCGATGCCCGCGCTATCGGCGGAAACCACCGCCTGCAAATCCGATAAATTCGCCTTCAAGCGTTGGAGCATCGAGCTCTTATCTACGATCTGCTGGTTGATCCCGGTCAGTGCAGCCTCCAATTCGGCCACCTCGTCACCAGACAAGCCGAGATCCTCGGTCATTCGTCGCCAGAACGACCCTTGGCGGCGCAAGTCATCCTCCAGGTCGCGCTTGGCGTCGATGTAATGCAAGGCGACAGGTTCGAGTTGGGCCGCCGTGATTGGCTTGTCTTGCGTCGGCGTGTCGATCCAGTCCTCAAACGGCTTCCATTCTTTGAGAAAGAGCCTTTCGACGACGTAGTCCGCCTTTTCGACACGCCAAGCCAGCGTCGTGCGAAAGGCCATGAACTCGTCAAAATCGCGATCGTCCAGCACGATGCCGGGCCCCCACAAAGCCGTCCAGAAGCTGCCCTCCGGGAATTTATCGACGACCTTTCCGTTTTCGTCGACCGGGCGAATCCGAATGTCGACGAGAACCCGCCGGTCTTTTGGCGGCATCGCCTCGCCGTGCATCAGCCGAATGTCGTCTTGCCCCAACAACTTGCGTCCGGAGCCTATAGCCGCGAACATCGCGTCAAGGAAGCTTGTTTTTCCGGCGTTGTTTGCTCCAATGAGCACGGTCAAGTCATTGAGCTCGACCTCAATATTGGCCAACGAGCGAAAGTTGCTGACACGAACGTCGGTGATGGCAACGCCGCTTTCTGGCGCATAATTAGGCATAGGTCCCTCTCACTTTCGCAATGCCGATGAGTTTTCGCGCGGTGAAGCGCCCTCCCTATCAGCTTCGGCGCCGAGCGACCGACGCAGCGCGCTGACATCTCGCCCCCTGATTCAACGCTCATTCCCGTTTTGCCCCGAACAATGCAAGCGGAGCCTGCGTGGCAGTCTGCATGACCTTTGCCGACAGATCCGCGCCCGACACATCCTCATACCGTGCGGGAATCCGCTCTTTGAGCCGGAAAAGCCGCTGGTGCGCAGAGCGCGTAAGCTGCCCATAAGTGGCGGCAACAACGCGCCCTCGAAGGACGCCCTCCTCTCTGAGCTCCTTCTCTTTCGTGGTCTTCGGAGCAATCTCGTGCCCTACAACAAAGGCTCGGAACATCGGTGTCCCATCCAACGCCCCACTAGACAGGAAGTCCTGTACGTAGCCATCGGCTTGGGTCATCTCCTCGCGACCGATCGCTGATTTGCCCTTCTTGAGTTCGATGATCAAGACGTTCTGGATGCGGGTGAGACTCGCATCCGCTGGATCAAAGCCTTCGGTTCCAACAATCGAACAAGTCGCGTCGGCCAACGCCATGATATCTGGCCGCTGTTTGTGGTTGACGAAGGCATCCGTAGATACTCGCTTCTTGAAGACCTTCTCTGCTGCCGTCCGTAGGCTCACATTCGAAGCGTACTCGCTGCTGTCGAACTCGGGACCAAAGAGCCACCTAGCCTGTGTCACCAACGGGTGAAGGGTGTGCAGCTCGTCGGCTGCCTCATCTCCGCTGAGTTTCTCGATTGCGGCAAGCACCGCAAGCCGATGGTCGATCTCGTCAAGAACTGAAAGGGCATCGCGCACTGTCCATTGACCCAGCAAACGATCCAGGCCTTCGATGTCCGACTCATCCAGCTTTGTAAGCTTTTCAAGCAAGGCGGCCCCACCTCTCGCCTTCTCCAAGTTGATCAGTGCCAGCACTGCGGCGGATAGAACATCCTGCGAAACCGTGGGAGTCGATTTCACCAGCTCGCGGGCAAAAGTAGCCACCTCTGCTCTGCCAAGTTGCGAGAGATCCTTGAACTGCTCCCTGTTGCGGACTAGCACCTCCTCCGAACTCTCCTCCACCAACGTCGACGAGAGAGAAGCAAAGACGCGTTGTGCATACTGGCGCACCCCCTCAAACAGGGCTTCCGCCTTGGGACCAGGCTTGAAGCGGGACCAATCCGGCTCGACCTCGGCCATCCAGCCATCGCCGGTCTTGACCACGATCGAGTACCGCTTGGCAAAGCGCGCGCGGCCATCGATGACGGCTTCGGCCCCCACGACCCAGCCGGGGGCCCCCACCAGCCGGCCGTTCACCCAGAAGGCGATGCCTTGGTAGAGCGTCGACTTGGCCGCACGGGTTGAGTCCACAACGTAGGCCTCAGCGAGAGGACAACCCTCGATTGCCAAATCGGCTCTCTCGATCAGCCCGGTCTGATCGGCCAGCGACACCGACTGACCGTTGACGCGCACCACGAATTGCGGATCGTGCAGGAACCGCGCCGACAGGATTTCGCGAATCTTGTCCGGGTCGGGCAAGTGGCGCTCTACTACCACTGAAAGCTTCGTGCCGTGCCCTTGGTGCAGAAACGAAGTTTCCTTCTCAATGCGGAAAGGAGTCTCCTGGCCTTGCGTTCCGATCTCGAAGCCTGCACCTTTGCCGTCGCGCCAAGTCTCCACGGAATACTGGCTTGCGAAGCACAGCAGCCCGTGGCGGCCAACCCCGTTGCGACCATAGGCTCTGCGGCGCCAATCCTTGCGCTCGGCAGGGAACTCCACGTTCGGCCCTTGGTGCTTGATGCGGTCGTAGCCTAGCCTCATCCAACGGCCTTTGAATTGTGCTGCGCTCATCCCATGCCCGTCGTCTACGACGGTCAAGGCCAGTTCGCGCGTCGGCGGAATCGTCAGGTCGACCAGCGACGCACCAGCATCCCAAGCATTGGCCACAAGTTCGGTGAGCGCAACCTCCGGATCGTGCGCGATCCGCCCAAGAGTGCGCACCAGGTAGTCCTCTTCAAAGAACGACGCCGTGGTTGTGTCTGTCATTCTTTTTGGCTTTGCCATCATTCTTCCCCTATCCGTTCTCGCTTCAGCGGAGCGGCGCGCATTGTCCCCACGCATCGCTTGAATGTCTTCAACACAACCGATATCTCGACCGCCTAGTCTCGAATGCCGACTGGGTGTTCTTCACCTGCCACGCCAGCTATAGCAGCATTCGGAAGTGACGCTTGTCCGCATCGGAGGATTTGAGGATGCGGTACTCCATACCGCTGGCCACCGCGATCTGCTGAGCGAAGTCCATCTTGGCCAACACCACAGCGTCCTCGATCTGGTTGTCGGCCTTCACTTCGACGATCACGTACTTCAGGCTGCCATCCGGCTCCTCGCGCTGGAAGATGAAGTCCGGGTAGTAGCTACGCACAGTGCGCGAATCCGGATCGATGTACTGGATGAAAAAGTCGGACTGGCCGTGGGTCAGCATTCCAGTGAAGTAAATTTTCTTCACCCGCTGCTCGCGCAGCAGATCCCAGAACAGCCAGTTCTCCGAGCCAGAGTCAAAGCAGTAGGTGTCGAGGTGGAAGCTCTTCAAGCGTTCCTCGCCCCTGATCTGCGCGTCGTTCATCCGGACGATCTTGTCCTTGGCCGCCGACACCTCGTAGTATCCGTTCGGGGGCATCTTGATCAGATCGACTTCATGCTCCTCGGTTTGCTGCGACTCGTCGAGGTCGTAGAGCTGGCGGAAAAGGCGCGGGATGATCTCGTCATACAGCAACTCGTTGAACTCGTTGGCTATCGCCACCAGCTCGTCGACGCCTTCCTTCGTCGAGTCCAGCAGTTCCTCAATGTCGAGTGGGCGTAGATTGAGGTAGCGGGACGCCTCCGCCACCAGCGTCATCCGTGAAAAGATGCGCTTTTCGCGGCGCTCGGTCAGGTCGAAGGTGCGACTGCCCGACGCACGTGCGGCGTCGGCGGCGGTCAAACCCTCCTGCTGCGTTTCGATTAGCCGGTACTTCTCAACTAACTCCGCCCACTTCTCTCGGCTAGAGCGTTCAGGGATCAGTTCCTGCCCAGGAACAAGCTGCTTTTCGCGCATCTGGTATTGCTTGCGCACGCGCACGAGCTTGATCTTGACCGGCGGCTCCACAACGCGCACTTCCACGCGCTCCTTGTCGCTGCCCGTCTTTTGCAACTCGTCGGCGCTGATGCGGAAGTTTTGTTGTAACTCGTCGTTCAGGGTATTAAGGTTGTCGTTCGAGAGAAAGACATGGCCGGTGTGCTGGGCCTCGCCGATGGCGCGCAGACAGCGCATCGTGGCTTGCAGCACGAACACCTTGGACTTCGGCTCGCGGAACAGACCAACGCCGAACAGCGAGCGGCAGTTCCAGCCTTCCCGCCCCTTGTTGACCAGCAGGACGAACTGCTTTTCCGAGCCTTCGGTATCGAGCCGATTGAACTCGCGGATGTCGTCGTTGGTGGTGAGCTTGTCGTCGCCCACGTTGACCAGAATGCGCGAGGTCGGTATGCCGTTCTTAATAAGTGTGCGCTCAACCGCCGGTTTCAGCTCGCTGATCAACTCGTCAATGGTGGCAGCGAAGAAGGCGAGCTTGGGCAGTAGACCTTCAGGGCGCAGTGTGCCGGACTCCTTCAGGAAGCCCTCGACGGCGATGTCCACGAACTCATCGGTACGAGTGTTGGCGTAACCGTGCAGGACCACCTTCTTGAGGTAGGCCTTTTCGATGGCCTCTTTCAGCCCGTAGGCGTACACCACCTCGGGCAGCACCTCGCGCCCGACGTAGGGCGTGCCCGTGTAGTTGTAGCAGGCCACCACGCGGGTGCCTGCTGCGTTGAGGCTGGCCGCGAGAATGTCGATGGTGGTGCGCAGACTGGTGTCTGTTTCCTTCGCGCCGACGCCCATGTCCTTGGCCAGCGCCTTGCCGAAGGCGTGGTGGGCCTCGTCCACGTAGATGCCCAACTGTTCCAAGCGGCGCAGCTTCTCGAAGCGCTGGTTGGTGGTCAGTTCGCCTTCCTCTTCCGGCTGGTCGAAGTTGTAGAGATCGGCGGCATCGGCATAGACGCCGGTGGCCGCGAGCGTTTCGCCGGTCGCGCCGAACAGCTTGTCAACGGAAGTCCTTTCCTTGTGCTGGCGCTTCAGGATGATCTTCTGCGTGTTGGAAACGATGATGTTGAAGCGCGAGCGATCCAGCGTGTCTAGCGATGTGCCCGCTTCTTCAAGGTAGTGAAAGCGCAGGTGCGTGGTCAGGAAGTTGACGTACTCCGGCGGCACCACTCGAGTGAGGTCAAAGGACTCGATTTCCTTCAGCGAGTACAGCACCGTCTTGTCCGGCGCGAACACCAGGGCGTTGTGGCAGTAGCGCGCGTCCTTCTCGAATTTATTACCCAGCAGGAACTCGTAGAAGATGCAAGTCGCCATCAGAATGGTTTTGCCTGTGCCCATCGTCAGCGCGAAGATGTAATTTGGGTAGACGCGCGAGTTCTTGCGCATCTTCTCAAACAGCACCTTGTACGAGTTCAGTTCCAGCTCATCGCTTTCGCCGAACTCGAACATCTCTTGCCCGGTGTTGCCGAGGAAGGAGCCGAACTTGCGGCCCTCGAACTTGCCACTGCGCTCGTACCACGCCTGGAAGATTTCCTCGACCTTGGCGTTGCCGAGAAACTCTTTGAGGAAGACGTAGGTCTCCAGCGCCTCGAACTGCGGCTGGCGCAGGAAGGCTTTGGGGTTCTTGTCGGGGTTGTTAAAGTCGAGGAACTTGCGGCTCAGCTCCTTGTAGTTCTGCCGGATCGCGCCCCGGTTGTCCTGGTAGAACCGCCACAGAAAACGGAAGAAGGCGAAGTCGAGCGACGCGCCGGACGTGCTGGCCACCTTGCCGCCGGCCTTGGTCACTGTGCGTTTAGTTGCCATTGCCGACGCTCCCTTCCCACGATTCCGAGAGAAGGTCAGTGATCTTCACGCGGATGGTGCCCGCATCGTCCGGCACCTTGTACGCGCCCTTGACCAGATCGTTCTTGCCCGGAATGTCCAGCACCGCCGGTTGCAACACCGCGCCGTCGTAGTTCCAGTCGATCAGCACGCTCTCGACGAGCTCCTTCCAATCGTCGACCGACTCCTTCTGGAGCGAGAGCTTCTGTAGCAGGTTCATCGGGTAGAACTTGTCGATGACCAGCTCGCCTTTCTTGATGGATACCTTGGCCTGCGAGTCGCGCTTGAACTCCAGATCGGCCTTGTCGCGCAGGATATCCATCACTTCCACGTCGATCTTGAAGGGCTTGGCGGCCAGTTCCAGTTGGGCGGCCAAGTCTGGCTCGTGGCCCATGCAGACGAGGGTGATCTTTTCGACCGGGCGGTTCGGGTTTTCGTTCTGCTTGCGCTCCCAAGCCTTGTAGTCGAAACCCGCGATCAGCTCGTTCAGGTCGGCGCGCGTGGCGATGCGGTTGACGGGCATGATCTTGACCATGCGCCCGTCCTTCTCGCCGTCGAACACGGTGCTGAACTCCAGCTTCTGCACCTCCAGCGCTTCGATCAGCAGCTCCTTGGCCTGAATCGGGTTGCGGAAAACGTCGTAGTGGTTGACGTTGTGAAGCTCAAAGCCAGTGAAGTGCTTGACCTCACCGTCAAGGCCTTTCTGGCGCAGGTCGTCGGCGACGCCGATCAGGCGCTTTGCCGTCGTCTGGATCGCGCCAAGATTGATATCCGCGCCGATAAAGCGACGGCCCAGGCGCATCGCGACCTCTTGTGTCGTGCCTGAGCCCATGAAGCAATCAAACACGAGTGACTCAGCATCCGAGGATGCCTTGATGATGCGCTCCAGCAGATCAACGGGTTTCTGGGTTGGATAGTCGAGCCGGTCGCTCGCTTGCGAGTTGACCGGGAAGATGTCCGTCCACACGGAATCCAGTGGGCGACCGTCCGATTCATCCAAGTAGCGAATGAGTTGCGGCCGCTTGGTCTTGTCGTCCGGATACCAGATCCGGCCGTCTGCATCCAACTCAGCCATCTTTTCTTGGCTGTATCTCCAGCCATTTGCAGGCGGTGGAAACCCCTTCCACTCGTAGGTCATGTTTGGCCGTGGATTCGGGCTGGTTATGTTATCCAGACGGTACTTGCGTCCGTTCTTGTCAACGCTGCTGTACTTGCTTTTTAGGTACGCCTCGCTGTGCTCGGTGAACTGCCTATTCCAAGTAAATGCTTCAGACCTGCTGTAGTAGAAAATGGTGTCGTGAACGTGGTTGTAGGTGCTGGAATCGGCGCGCGCACTCGTTCTCTTCCAAATGATCTCGTTCCGAAAATTCCCGGGTCCGAACACTTCATCCATGAGGCACTTGATGTAATGCCCACGGTTGGCATCACAGTGGACGTAGATTGAGCCGCTAACCGTCAAAAGCTCACGCAGCAGTACGAGTCGCTCGTAAAGAAACTGGAGGTACTCATCGTTGTTCCAGATGTCGCCGTACTGCTTTTCCTCGAATGAACTCTGGTCGCCTTCAACCAAACCGCCTTTGAGCCTGATGCGCTTCTTGTAATCTGCCTTCGAGTCAAACGGTGGGTCAATGTAAATCAAGTCAACCTTGCCTCTGAACTGCTTGAGCAGGTGGCTCATCACCTGTAGGTTGTCACCCCAGAAAATCTTGTTGCGCCAGCCGTCCACCTCCTCGCCGTGGACTTCCTTCAATTGCGCGGGGTAGTACTGCGTCGAGTTGAACGGACGCTTCCCGCGCCAGTTCAACATCGGATAGCCCTTGATCGGCTCAAACTCATACTTCTCGACGTTGGTCGCACCGGCACCGGACGCGACCAGTTGCAGGCTTTCCTGCGCAAGTGTGTTCGTCTTCGTCATTAGTCGCTCTTCCTGAATTTCCAGTTCTTGTTGTCGCAGTACGCGCGCATGTCGCAGTTTTGGCATAGCTTGGCCGGTCGCGCGGCGATGCCGTAGTCCTGCCGCTCGATGCGCGCCACAATATCGTCAAAGCGCGCGATGGTTTTGCCGATGGCGCGGTTGTCCTTGTTGAAGGAGACGTAGGGGTTGCCACCATCCTCGCCGGTGTAGTAAAGATGCATCCGGCTGACCTTCTGGCCGGTGCGCTCCTCGACCAAGTGGGCGTACACCTCCAACTGGTGCTGGTACTGGCGCAGCCGGTCCCGATCTTTCTCCATGTCGGGTTTCTTCTCCGACTTGAAATCGATGATCTCGACCGTGTCGTGTTCGCCCCGGATGAGGTCAACGCTGCCCTTGAGGATGTACTGATCCTTGACGAGCGAAATCTCGACCTCGGCCTCCTTCACGCGATCCCAGTTGCCGTTCTCGCGCTCGTAGTAACGCAGCACGTGCAGCAGCGCAGCCTGCTGCGAACGGGGTGCGAGGTACACGCGCTCTTTCTTCGATAGCATGGCGTAGTTGGCCGAGAACCAGCCCTCAATGGCATCGCGGCTAAGGGTTCCTTCCTCGCCGCGCAGCACCGTCTTGTGGATGTCCTCGATGGTTTGATGCACCAGCGTACCGAACAACATCGGGCTTTCGCGGATGGGTGCGAACTCCAGTTCCTTGAAGAAGCGGTACTGCTCTGCGCAGTTCTCGAACACGGTAATGTGCGAGGTGAACGAGTATTCGCGCTTGAGGTTGATCTGCTTGACCGCATCGAAGCTCAGCGCCGGTAGGTCAACGTCGCGCCAGCTCGGCAGCTCGTAGAACAAGCGCTCGAAGTATTTGGACGGCGACTTGCCCAAGCCCCGTCCCTGCCGCTCCTGCGCGGCCAGCACCAACAGATTCTGGGCACGGGAGAAAGCTGTGTAGAACAGCCGCCAAAAGTCGAAGTTCTTGATGTGGTCGAGTGGCTCGAAGCGCTCCTTGGAAAGGTAGCCACCGTCCTCCAGCAGCACGTCGAGCGCGCTGTACTGCTTGCGCGGCACAGCCTCCAGCGAGCCGCAGACGACCACCGGAAACTCCAGGCCCTTCGACTGGTGGATGGTTAGAAAGGACAGGCAGCCCTTGGGCGCGTACTCGGCTTCGTCCTCGTACTCACCGATGCCGCCATCGACGAGGAAGCGTAAGAACTGGTTGAACAAGTCGCGGATGTTCTTTTCCAGCCACTCAGGGTTCAAGACGCTGACGTAGTGCAGGTACTCGAACTTGGTGAGCAGCTTGGAGAAAGTGCCGAGGTTGCGCGCCGCGCGGCCCTTGTCCACGCCCCGCACAGCCTCGTCGGCGAGGAAGCGTGAGAATAGCGGGAACTGGAGCAGTTGGTAGAACAGCCCGGAGAAGGCGTAGTCGGTGTTCTGCGTAAGCACGACATGGTGCTTGGCCAGCGGGCGTGCCCAATCCAGCAAGGGCTTGTTCTCCGGCTTGCGCAGTTCGGCGGCGAAGGCCGCGAAGCACTGGTGGTCGTAGTAGTCCCAGATGGGCAGCGTGACGCCTTCGGCCCACGCCCGTACCTTGGGAAATTGGGGAAACAGGAAGATCAGCGCGCCGATCATCAAGCGGATTTCCTCGCGCTCGAAGAACATGTTCGAGCGGGGCGAGAACACGGGTACGCCCTCGGTTTCGAGGAAGCGGGCCAGGGCAACCACCTTGTCGTTTTTGACGGAGCGGAACAGGAAGGCGACCTGATTCCAGTCCGACAACTGGCCCGATGCCTTCAGGCCGTTGAGGAAGACCAGCACCTCGGCATGCCAGTTGGTGGTTTCGTCCTTGTTGTCGGTGGCGGACAGCCGCACCGCCGTAGGCACGTCGGGAAAGTCGTCCTCGCGCGGCACGATCTGCTTGGCGAAGCGGAACACGCGCGTGCCGTCGTCCCATGTCTGTTCGCGCATCCATTCGTTGTAGAAGCGGATGATGTCCGGGTGCGAGCGGTAGTTGACAGTCAGCTTGACCTGCTTGCACTGCCCTTCGGCAAACAGCGATGGGAATTCCAGAATGTTGCGGATGGTCGCACCCCGGAACCGGTACAAGCCTTGGTCGTCGTCGCCCACGACGCACAGGTTGCACTTCTCGCCCGCCAGCAGCAACAGGATGCGCTCCTGAATGGTGTTGGTGTCCTGGTACTCGTCCACCATCAAATATGTCAGCGTCTCGCGCAACTGCGCCAGCACCTCCGATCGCTTTTCTAGCAGTTGCAGAGCCTCGTACTGAATGCCGGAGAAGTCGAGTGAGTTGTTCTCATGCAGCAACTCCTGATACTTGGCGAAACACGCTGCCAGCGCGCGAATTTCCACGGCGGGGGCCGCCGCCAGCGCGGCGAAGCTGAGGGCTTCCTCGCTGACCTTGTTGAGCCACTTGAGCAAGTTCTCCGACTGTGCCCAGCGGCCGGATTGGTCGTCGCCCATGACGAGCTGCGCGTCTGGCAGTTCGCGGAAATCCTTGATGTGCTGGTACAGAAAGTATTGCTGGTCGAACTGATCAAATAGCGTGAAGCTGCGCTTGAGGCGCGTGAACTCGCGGAAATCTTCCAGCAGCCGCAGGCAGATCGAATGGAAGGTGCCGAGGTACATCTCGTTCAGGTTGAATTTGATGCCCACCTCGGCCAGCCGGTTCGAGATGCGGGTGGTCAGCTCTCGCGCGGCTTTGTCGGTGAACGTGACGACGAACAGCGATTCAGGCGCGACTCCCTTCTGCGTAATCAGATAAACGATCCGCTCGACCAGCGTGAAAGTTTTTCCCGAACCTGGGCCAGCGATGATGAGCACCGGGCCGTCGGTGGCAAGGATGGCTTCGAGCTGCTGGGGGTTTGCCTTGGACTGGAGGGCGGTAGCACTGGAGGTCATTCTGCCCCCTCGTCGTCATCCACAATCGCCTTGCCGATGCGGCTGGCGATCCACTGATCCAGCTCACCGCGACGAAAACGCCAAGTGCCGCCGAGCTTGAACGCCGGGAGCTCGCCACTCGCTGCAAGGCGATAGACCGTGCGCTTGCCTGCCTTCAGGTAGGCGGCAACCTCGTCAATCGTGAGGATCTCGTCTAGCTGGTCGCTCATTGGCTTTCCCATGTCGTTTGCACCGAGCTTAGTTTGCTGGCATATTTTGTCATGATATTTCGTTGTTGGGCAGACTTGGGCAAACTTGGCATCAGATGGATGCCTGACCGAGAGGGAACGGCGGTGGCATCGAATTACGAGAAAATCTGCGAGGAAAATCGGGAGAACTACGGCACCAAAGGCGCTCAGAAGTCCGGGAGGTTGGCAGCCGGGCTGTACGACGACCGCACGCACTTCATCTTCGAACTGATGCAAAACGCCGAGGACGCCCTCGGTAGGCGGGGCGACTGGCACGGATCGCGCACGGTTTCGTTCACGCTGAACCCGACCCGCTTGACGCTCTCCCACTTCGGCAAGCCGTTCGACGAGGCTGACGTCCGAAGCGTCTGCGACATTGCCGAGAGCACTAAGAACGAGTCCTCCATTGGCCGCTTCGGCCTCGGCTTCAAGTCCGTCTACACCGTCACAGATCTTCCGGAAATTCACTCTGGCGACGAGGACTTCGCCATTGAGAATTACGTCTTTCCCAAACGGCTGGAATGCTCGGCGCGCGCGGCGGACGAGACGCAGATCATCCTCCCCCTTAAACCGGAGGACAGGAGCGCAGCACAGGACATCACGGCTGGGTTCCGCAACTTGGGGCCAGGCGCGCTGCTGTTCCTGCGCCACATTGACGAAATCAACTGGAGCGTCGAGGGCCGCGCGTCCGGGTTCTACCTACGCAATATCCCGGAACCGCTCGGACCGAATGTCCAGCGCATCACGGTGATCGGCAAAGAGGATGATCGGCCCGAAGTCGATCAGAACTGGCTCGTTTTCCACCGCGATGTGTTTTCTTCCGAGCAGAAGAAGGTCGGGCGGGTGGAAATCGCCTTCTCGCTGGTCGCGGCGGTGAAGGACGCCCCGGGTCGCTGGGCTGTGCAGCCGTTAGCCAAATCGCCGCTGGTGGTGTTCTTCCCGACCGTGGTTGAGAGCCACCTTGGCTTCCTCGTGCAGGGGCCGTATCGCACCACGCCCAGCCGCGACAACATCCCACCTAGCGAGCCGTGGAACCAACATCTGGTCAAGGAAACGTCCAACCTACTGGTGGAAGCGATGCGTTGGATGCGTGACAAGGAGATGCTGGATGTCTCGGCGCTGCGCTGCCTGCCGCTTGACCGCGAGAAGTTCCCCGAAAATTCGCGGTTCGCTCCGATGTTCGATGGCGTCCGGCTGGCATTTCAGGAGGAGGCGCTGCTTCCGGCCTTCGACGGCAGGCATGTCACCGCCCATCAGGCCAGGCTGGCGCGCACGCAAGAGTTGCGTGAGCTGTTCAGCCCGGAACAAGTTGCGGCGCTGTTCGGTTCGGAGGTCGCCGCCTGGTTATCTGGCGACATCACTCAGGACAAGGCACCCGAGATTCGCCAGTACCTGATGCGCGAACTCGACATCGACGAGATCACGCCAACAAAGTTACTGCCGAGCCTAGCCAAGTCATTCCTTGAGACACAATCAGACGAGTGGGTGTTGCGGCTGTACGAATTTCTGAGCGGCCAGGAGAAGGCTCTGCGTCGCCACCTCGACACTGTTCCGCTCATCCGCCTTGATGATGGCACCCACGTCGTCGCGCGCGAGAACGGGAAAGCCAAGGCCTTCCTGCCCAGCGCCATTGCCACGAGTTTCCCGACTATGCGCCGCGCAGTGTGCGCGACACCCGAGGTTCGCCTGTTCCTGAGTTCGCTGGGCATCACCGAACCGGATCCGGTAGATGACGTGATCTGGAACCTCCTCCCGAAGTACCAGCAGGAAGAAGTGGATGTGGGCGACGACGTCTACGCTGCCGACATCGAGCGCATCCGTGCTGCCTTCAGTACCGACTCAACAGCGCAGAAAGAAAAGCTCCGTTCAGCCCTACGCGATACCACCTTTGTGATGGTGGTCGACACCGGCGATGGCAAAGCCTACGCCGCCAAGCCCGGAGACATCTACATCGCCACCGACCGCCTGCAGCAGCTCTTCGCCGGCGTGCCCGACATCTTGGTCGTCGACCACGAATACGACTGCCTGCGTGGTGAAGAAATCCGTGACCTGCTGGTGTCATGTGGCGCAAGCCGCTACCTCATGCCGCAAGCAACTCCATCGGGGCTGGGGAATTCCGAGAAGGCGCAGATTCGCAGAGAAGCAGGCCTTGAGCGTGCGAGCTGGGAAAGCCCGCCAGAAGACTTCAGTCTTCGTGGGCTGAAGCAGCTGTTGGAGTTCTTGCACACACTGGAACCCGAGGAGGCAGCAGCCAGGGTGAAGGTGCTGTGGGAGGCGTTGGCTGACCTCGAAGGGCGTGGCACTGCCGCTTTCTATGGCTCCTACAAATGGGGCTATTCCCATGAGACAAAGACCGCCCGATTCGACGCCACCTTCGTCCGGACGCTCAATCAGGTCGCTTGGGTGCCGAACGCCGACGGCGAGCTCGTGCCTCCGAGTTTTGTAGTGTTCGACACCCTTGGCTGGAAGCCCAACCCATTCCTGCAGACCAAGATCGCCTTCAAGCCTCCGATCATCGATCAGTTGGCCAAAGAGGCGGGCATCGATCCGGCGGCGCTCGATCTGCTGCGCAAGCTCGGTATCACCAACGTGGCCGACCTGATTTCCCGGCTAGGCATCACCAATCCACCATTCGAACCCGAGCCATCGACAGCCTCCGAGCCGGAGGCCGACGAGCCATCCGACGGTGACGTGTACGACGATGCCAGAGACCTATACGGCGACGACATGCCGGATATCCCGCCCGTCACACCTGATCCAGATGGTGGCGACGGCGTAGGCAGTGGTGCTGGGCGTGGCGGCCAAGGCCGCACCGGTACTGGAACACCACGCGGCGGTGGTCCGGGAAACGGAGGCGCGCCCGGCGGCTCAGATGCCCACGGTGCTTCTGGCGGCAAAGCCAATGGAAATGGCGATAGTCATGGAAAGAGGACACCCGGCCAAACGGGGGGGCGCCCCTTCATCTCCTACGTCGGCACACATCCGGATGACGATGGGCCCGATCCAGACGGCCTCGATCAAGCGACACGTATGCAGATCGAAGGGCATGCTATCGACCTGATCATTAAGCTTGAGCCAGCACTTCGCCGCACACCGGAAGGCAATCATGGCTTCGACCTCTACGAAGCCGACCCCGGTGGCAAGCAGGTTCGATGGGTCGAAGTAAAGTCGATGACGGGTAGTCTAGAAGATCGGCCCGTAGCACTGTCACACACGCAATTCGACCATGCCCGCGGGAAAGGTAGTGCCTACTGGCTGTACGTGGTCGAACATGCGACTGACCCGACAAAGGCCCGAGTGCTCAGGATTCAGAATCCGGTTGGCCTCGCTAAGACGTTTACTTTTGACCGGGGCTGGCGTGAGATTGCTCAAGCGGAGCTCCCACTCTGAGCGGTAGATGCGCGGCTCAACAAACGAAACCATGTCCTCAGGGCCGAGGCGTTACCATTTAGTTCAGCAAGCGGACTCGAGTTCTATTCCGGGCTCCGCCACCGGTTGTCGAAGGATCACTCTCGATTGGTTATTTCGTCGGCACGCTAAATATCGGCACGGATTCCACGCCGGCCTTCGCAAGCGCGACATGCTAAGGTCCGCCGATCGCATGCATTCCTGACCACAATCAAACAAATCTGAGACATATATCACCCTCTCGAGCACGGCAGCATGCCCGCCCGCTCCGCCCGCATTCCCGTGCAGGTGAACTCATCGGAGCCGTGATGCCTACTTACCCTTCCCCTTTTGAATACCTACTCGCGTTCGGCATTGTCTTCGCGGCCGGCGTGCTCACATCAGTCGGCCTACGCCAGTACAGCGACAAGATCCGGCGGGAGGCTGCGACCGCCCATGCCTGATCCGCGCTTCTATCCCCATCCACACGATCCGTATGACCCGGACGATATGCATCTGCACGAGCGCGACGACGACGAACCGTTTGAGCGAGGTTTCGTCCCGCCGCACACACGGTCGAACTATTCCCGAGCCAACGCACAACCAGGCTCGATCCCCTCATGCCCGAAGTGCCAGTCCGATTGCGTCGATGCTCGCAACCGCGCACGCAAGACTGGCGGAGCCGTTGGTGCAATCGCTGGCACGGCCAGCGGTATCGCGTTCGCCCTGTCCGGTGCGGAAACTGGCGCATCCGTCGGCGTGCTCGCCGGACCTGCCGGTGCCGTGTGCGGAGCCATCGCGGGTGCCGTGATCGCCGGCCTCATCGGCGGCACAGCAGGTTGTGCAACCGGCTCGGTGTTCGGCGAAGTGATCGACGACAAGGTGCTCGATAACTTCCGCTGCCACGTATGCCAGCATGTGTTCAGCCGCCACAAAGCATCTCCCTGATCCGTAGTCTTCTCTTCAGCAGTATCCCCTTCATTTTTTTCGCATCTGCTCGGTCGCGCGCCGGGCTTTATGCCGTTTACAAGGAGCTATTCATGCATCTCGTCAAATCGATGGCCTATGTTGGTGAAACCCAGTGGCATGGCCTTGGCAATCAACTATCTCCACGTCAGCCGATCGAGGTATGGATGAAACAATCGGGGATGGACTGGCAGATCGAATCTGCCGACGTCCGCTTCGTTGCCGGTAGTAGCAGCCTTGGCTCTATCCACGCATTTCCCGAACAGCGCGTGCTGTACCGCTCGGATACTAAAGCCCCGCTGTCGGTTGTGTCATCACGGTATCAGGTGGTTCAACCTCGCGAAATTCTTGAGTTCTACCGCGATCTCACCGAGATAAACGGCTTCGAGCTCGAGACCGCGGGCGTACTCAAGGACGGGAAGAAGCTCTGGGCACTCGCTCGCACGGGCCAGTCCGTAACTCTCAAAGGCAACGATACTGTCAACGGCTATCTGCTGCTCGCCACCGCCTGCGACGGCACGCTTGCGACCACAGCGCAGTTCACGAGTGTGCGGGTCGTCTGCAACAACACGCTTCAGATTGCTCTGGGCGATTCGGCGGGTGCCGTCAAGGTGCCGCACCGTTCGCAGTTCGACGCCGCAGCCGTCAAACGCCAGCTCGGCATCGCAATTTCAAGCTGGGACGGATTCATGGTGCGTATGAAGGCGCTGACCGAACGCAAGGTCAACGATTCCATCGCCGAGAAGTTCTTTCAGCGCGTGCTCACGTACCCGACTGGCGGGCCGAACATGCCGATGCCTGTGACGAACGACCGCGCAATCAAAGCCGTGCAATCGCTGTACGCCGGCAAGGGGATGGGCGCGACGCTCGCCTCATCGTCCGACACGGCATGGGGTCTGGTGAATTCGGTTACGGAGTTTGTCGACCATCAGCGCCGCGCTCGTAGCGAGGATAACCGACTCGATGCCGCGTGGTTCGGCGCGGGAGCGACGCTGAAGCAGCGCGCCTGGGACGAGGCGATAAAACTGATCGCCTGATGATGTTCTCAACGTCATAACAGCCCGGCCGGGATCGTTCCGCCGGGCTTTTTCACATCTGGAGGAAATGCAATGTCTCAAGCTCAACTACTGCCTGGACGTGGCAGAAATCGTCCGGCATTACGACTCGTGGAAACGAAAGACCTGTCTCATGAAGACTGGTTGTCGGTGAGAAAAACCGGGGTCGGCGGCTCCGATGCGGCGGCTGCCGTGGGTCTGAATCCGTACATGAGTCCGCTAGAACTGTGGCTCATCAAGACCGGGCGCGACGCGAACCTGCCGCGCCCCGATCCGCATGACACCACCGAACCGATTTACTGGGGCACATTGCTGGAGCCGATTGTCGCCGCGTCCTACACGAAGCAAACCGGCAACAAGGTTCGGCGCGTCAATGCGGTGCTCCAGCATCCGACGATCCCGTTCATGCTCGCAAACGTCGATCGCGAAGTGGTCGGCAATCACGACGTGCAACTGCTCGAATGCAAGACGGCCGGCGAATTCGGCGCACGGCTCTGGCGTGATGGCGTGCCCGAGTACGTGCAGCTTCAGGTACAACATCAGCTCGCCGTCACAGGTAAATCGGCTGCCGACGTCGCCGTGTTGATCTGCGGCCAGAAACTTGAGGTGCATCGCATCGAGCGTGACGACGGGTTGATAGCCCGCCTGATCCAACTCGAAGCGGGGTTCTGGAATTACGTGGCGACGGATTCCCCGCCTCCAGCCGACGGCTCAGATTCGGCGGATCGTGCGCTGCGCTGTCTGTATCCGGGCGCGGGCGGCACGGTCGATTTCAAGGACGACCGCAGGCTTTCATCGGCATTCGCGGATCTCGTCGCTGTGCGAGTCGAGATCGAGGCTCGCCAGCAGGTCGAAGCGCAACTCAGGCAGAGCATCGTGCAAGCGATGGCGGAAGCCGATCGGGCCGAGTTCGAGACCGGTTCCGTTTCCTACCGGCGCAGCAAGGGCGGCACGGGCGTCGATCTAAAACGCCTGCTCGCTGATCACCCGCATCTAGCCACGCAGTACGCCATCACGAAAGCTGGCTCCCGCCGATTTCTCGTGAACACCTGATTCCCCGCCATTCCTGCTGTTCCGCTCCTCCAGCTTCATTCCCGCTATTTACATTTATAGGAGAGTCTCCATGCTCAAAGGCCTGGCTATCACCCCGCCGATCATCGGCAGAATTTCCATCGGTCGCGTTGTCGAGAAGAACGGCAAGCGTCTGCCGGAGAAGGATGACGAACTCGGATCGTTTATCTTCAGAACGACGTCCTATAACAGTATTCGCACGCTCGCTGCGCGGCTGCATTACTTCAGCGCGGTATCGGGCAACCTGCTTGCGTGCCTGCCGCTGGAGCTGAAGCTGCGGGGAAAGTCGACCGCGCAGAGCTATCGAAGTGCGATCTACTACGTGGACCTCGGCGTGCGGAGTGGCAGCACTCTCGAAGAGGCGATCATGCAGGCACGGGAAATCGATGCGCGGCGCAAGGCCACCGGATTCGATCAGGCGGCTCTCGACACTGCGGCACGTGCCGGGTTCAGTAACGGCGCATTCGAGGACAGTATCGAGGAAAGCGCGGCCGTCGCCGAAGAGTTCTACCCAACCAATTCCGGTTGCGGAGACAGTCAAGGGGACGGTAGCACCGAGGTCGTGGCGCCGCCTGCTTCCGGCTTGAGAGGAAAGCTAGAACAGCGCGCGACGTCACTCGGCGGAAAGGCTGCATGATCCGCGTCCGGCCCGCTCTGCTTCTAGCAGTCGTAGCGACGGGTACGGCGGGCAGCATGTCGGTGCTCGCCGGCTGGCAGCGTGGCGGTACGTTATCGGAGCGGGCCGTGTGGGTCGCGATCAGCGTCGTGCTCGTCGTCAGCGCCCACCTGCTGCCGACGCTCATACGCGGTGCGCCGGTAGCTGTCCGGATCACGGGTTACCTGTTATGGGGTACCTGCATGGTCACCGCCTGCTATGGTCATGCGACCTTTTTCTTTCTCGGCCAGCAGCATGCCGGCGATGCCCGCGCGTCCGCTGTGACAGCAGACGTGCTGGGCAATCCTTCCGTTGCGCCGCAACCGCTAGCGCCCGTCATGGAGGAACGGGCTACTGTCACACGTCAGCTCGCGTTGGCAAGAGTGCAGCACTGCTCGCGCTACTGCGCCGGACTCGATGTGCGTCGCGTCACGCTCGCCGCGAAACTCGATGCATTGAATGCCGAAGCCGATGACATCCGGCGGCGGCAAGCCGGGCGTGACCGCGTCATGGCGCAGCGTGACGCATCACGGGCCGATCCAGTCACGTCACGACTGGCAGCGTTACTCGGCGTCGCTACGGCGCGCGTCGATGTGCTGTCGGGGCTCGCATTCGCTGCAGTTCTGGAAGGCGTTGCATGCCTGCTGTGGACGGTGGCGCTTCGGTCGCCGTCGTTACCGGCTGAACCTGTTGTGGTGACTCGGACCGCAGTCACGCCCTTTGCGGCAAGTCATATCGAGAAAACCGTTAGTCACGGAACTGCAGGGCAGGATCGCACGCCTGTCACCGAACGTCACGCACCGCGCGACGAACCGGTCACGCCGTTACCGAATGAGTCTCCGCCCGGTGACGAAGTGACCAGGCTCGTTCGCGACATCGCGGCCGGCCATTTACGCCCGACGGTCAGCGACATTCGCCGTCACCTCGGCTGTTCTCAGGCAAAGGCGTCCGCCTTGCGCCGCCAGCTCGCTGACCTCACGGCATAAGCCGGGCGCGTCCTGCGCCCGATCCATTTTCCACCACAACGCGATCACGTCATCCGGTTCTTCCGGAGACCCGTGCTCGTCATCTATCCGTGGAGCAATCCATGCATGAAACGAAATTCATTCATCTGCCGCATCCCGGTCCCGTAACAAAGTGCCTCGGTGTCGCGGCCGGTATCACGGCCATCAGCTTCGCTGCAGCTTGGGCATTCGAACAGCACCGCAGCCGTGAAGAGATTCGCGTCCTCGCGGCGATGCCCGGTGCCGCAAGCATCTTTCCCGCGCTTCGCGCGCACTCGGAGATGGCGCTGTCCCAGTTTGGCGTCGGGCTTCCGCTGGAATCCGATAACCATCGCCCGTAACGCGTTCAGCCGCCGCACGCCCGGCGCACTGCGGCGGTTTCCCCCTCATTCGTCCGCACGCATCCGGCCAGATCCGGAGGGGCGTGCTCGTCCGTATCAAGGAGATAAAGATGTATCAAGCTACCCGCCTCAAGCCCCTGTTCCATCCAGGCAAGCTGCTCGTCTCGCACGCGGCGCTCGCGGCACTGCGCGCGAACGGCGTGCCGCTCATCAGCGTCGTGCTCCGCCATATCGCCGGCGACTGGGGCTGCATTTCTGACGACGACAAGCGCCAGAACGATGTATCGATCGTAGCTGGCCTGCGGCTGATCTCGATCTACCGCCTGCCGAACCAGACTCGCATCTTGGTCATCACGGAATGGGATCGGTCGAACTCCACCATCGAACGCTTGGATGACGTCGTGCCTGGTAACGAAGCCCGCCCGGCTCAACCGGCAACCCGTCGCTATCCCGCATGGTCTACCGCCCACTACGTACAGGAGGGCCACGCATGAGCTACGCGAACGGCCCGCGTTTCCCGATCGGGCGACCTGTCATCACTCCCGCAGCTCAGGCCGCGCTCGATGCGGCGGGCATCGAAGGTGTGCTGCTGCTCGCGCGGCACATTCACGGTGACTGGGGTGATTTGAGCACAGAGGATCTAGCCGCGAACGAGCTGGCGGTGCTAACCGGCAAGCGGTTGCTGTCCGGCTACAACCTGCCGGACGGGCGAAGCAAGGTCTGGATCATTACTGAGCCAGACCGATCCGCGACCACGATCCTGCTGCCCGAAGAGTACTGATTGGACACCTGCTTATGGGCGAACCTGGCACGCGGTATTCGGCTGGGTTCGCCCCGTAGCGGTCTGTGGTCCGAATGGACGACGCGCGACCGCTCCAAGTCGATGAACGGACATCCCAAAGATCACAACCGCACCGGCGTGAAGCCGTCGGGACTCCAGTCCTCGCTGCCGACCCCGTGATGGACGAAAAAGTATCCCTCGGGGTCGTAGCGGTTCTTGATCGCTTTCAACCGCGCATAATTCGCCCCCCAGAACGCTTCGCGCCAATCTCCACGGAAAAAATCTGTTTCCGAAAGATAGGAGCCGCTTTGTGGCGACAATGCTTTAAGAACGGCCGCAGCTTTGGCCACACGCTCGGCTTGGCGATGTGCCTCTGTCATGTCAGGGGGCGTGATCGGGAGCCCCGCAAACGGCGGCGGACCGCCCGCAGCCACAATCATCAAGGCGAACGCGTCGGCAACTTTCGGATTCATGGCGCACTGACGTGCTTGCTCGTTCACCTCCGTAGGGGCGCCCGCGAGCCCTTTGTTGACATGCAGTTCCACAGCCTGAAATTGAGTGGCCTCCATGAGCGCCCCTGCAAGCTGACCGCGTTGGGCTGGTTCGAGAAGCGTCGCGGGTAGCCATTGTGACTCGTAGCCGTGCAGAAATAGTGAGGCCTGGTCTCCATCGCCTCGCCACCAACCGTGCTGGGTGGCCGCTCCGGCCCGTGGGTCGGGCACCAGTCCCGGGTTGGCCTTGAGATCCCACCAGCGGCGTGCGGGACCGGCGCCGATCTGAGGTTCGTCGTTGAAGGTGAAATCTGCTGGTGAGGCTCGTATCCAATCGATGAAAGGTGCCCAGACCGATTTGGCCCGTCCGTCGTTGAGGCCCTGACACACCATCGACACGTGGACTTCGTTCTCGTGAAAAACAAGCTGCTCGCCCCATTGGGGGTTGAAGAGGTTTTCGGCATAGTGGTCAACGAGCCGTTCAACCAGCCGCCGGTAAGCCTCACGCGATGACGCTTTGACCGTGAACTCAGCCCAACCAAAGTGCTCAGGCAGATCGTGGGTCTGCAAAGTGATCCTGGTCACCACACCGAAACTGCCGCCACCCCCGCCTTTCAGCGCCCAGAACAGGTCGGGCTCCTGCGATGCGTTGACCGTGCGGACAACGCCGTCAGCGGTGACGATCTCGGCCTGGAGCAGGCTCGCGGCCGCCAATCCGTAACGCTTCGAGAACGATCCGAAACCGCCGCCTTGGACGAGGCCGGCCACTCCCACGCTCGCACAACCGCCGCCCTGGACGTATCGCCCCGCCTTTGTGGTAACGGCAGTGTAGACGTCGATCCACATGCAACCGGCCTCTACAGTCACAGCCGGCGTCGGAGGCATCGAAGAGCCCAATGGAACGAACGCATCGTGTAGCTCGATGCGGTTCATCCCGCGTGTCCAGATCAAAATGGAATCCGGCGCGTTCGACCCGCCAAGGTAACTATGCCCCCCGCCTTTCACCACCAGACGCAAATTGTGTTGGCGCACGAATTTGATGCCCGCAACCACGTCGGCGGTAGAACGGGCCGCCACGGCGTAAGCGCTCGCGCGGGGTGTCCATGCGTCGAGCCAGCCCGAGATCTGGGTGCCGCCGGGATCGTCGCCGAGCGCGATCGGGTTTCGTGCTTCCTCCAGGCGAGCAAGACAATCGGGCGTACGGGCCGCTTGCGCACAGGTCTGCCAGATGGTCGTTGGTCGCAACAAATTTCCACCAACTGCGCGACTCAGCGCCTCCCACTCTTCTGTTTCCGGCCATGCAGAATCGATAGGCCGGACGCGGCCTGTTCGAGCCACAGCTGGAATCATGTCGGCAAAGATCGTGGTGGTGGGGAGGAAAGGCAGGGCGGCAACGCCCTTTAGAAGGCATCGTCTCTTCATGACGTCTCTTTTTCTTACCGGGAGCCAATCGGCTTGGCGAACCATCGTTTCTGGATTCTAAAGCGAGCCCGGTTCGTTCCGTCGAGCGAGTGACCGCTGCAAAAGATCAAAGCGACATCCAAGTGTCAGTGCGACATCGTAGACGAGCGGCCGAAACTGGCCGAACTCTGCCTGATGTCTCTCCAGATACCGGCTGAACCCGCGTCAGCAACCGGCTCAATCCCCTCAGCGTCGCGCGAGCCGACCCGCCAGACGTTCAACAATCTCGACGACCATCGTCCGGTCATTGCCGTTGAGCTTCGCCAGAAGCTGGCCGACGTACTTCCCCTGATCACTGCTGCGCGTGCTGGCTCCGGTCAGCAGATCCGCGGCATCACAGCCGAAGATTTCTGCCAGCTCCACCAGCCGGGCAACCGTCGGCATTACGAGGCCGCGCTCCATACGCGAAACGGCCTCATTGCCGATTCGGAGCAATTCAGCAACCTGCTCTTGCGTCAGGCCGCTCCCCAGTCGGTGCTTTGCAATCGCCCGGCCAATCAGGCCGGCAAGCTCGTCCAGATCTACTTTTGCCATGTGTTCTCCGTTCCACCGAAATAGTGGAGAACACAACCTTTGAAATTAAGGACTTTATGGGTTGAACCTAAACCTACAACGATGAATGCCTTTAACATTGCAACGGCTCCACCAGCTTTGCCAACAAACCTTACAAATCGGAAAGAGTCTTCACGACATGAAAAACCACCGCTACACCCGCATCCCCCTCCTCGTCGCTCTGAGTGCGCTAACCGTTTTGCTTGCCGCATGCGGCAACAGTGCTCCGAGCGAATCCGATGCAAAGACTGCATTCCAGTCACAGATCGACCAGTGCCAGGACCTGACGCTCACCCGCTTCAAGAAAACGAATGGCGTTCCCGGCAACGATCCCACCGCTTATCAGGTCGAGATCGAATACACGCTACAGCTTGAACCTACGAGCGATGAGAAGGACGGAATGAAGAAGTGGCTGGATCTTCAACAGCAGGAAGCGCGGCTCGGTGCCTTGGAAACACAGGAGATCAAGGCGCTCGACGGCAGCCCCGGTACCGATGCGTACACCGCCGCTTACAACGCTATCGTTCAGAAATACCAGCCCCAGGTTGATGAAATACGCGGACAGGCGAACGGCGCAATCAACATCAAGAACTACATCAACTCGATGCCGAACAAATGCCGGGCTTTGCCGTATTCCTTTTGGATGGATTTCTTCTCGAATAACAGCGACAACCTCCGCGCGATGGTCGGCGACGGGATCGAGAAGACTTATACCGACAAGCTCTCGATGGTCAAGACCGACAACGGCTGGCAGCTCGATCGCTGACAGCAGCGTAAAGACGGAGCCGTCTGTGACAGGCGGTTCCTCCTTCCCCCACACCACTCAACCAGCAAGGACCATAGAAGAATGAAAATCCGATTCAACACGGGGATCGCGCGACTCGCGCTGTGTGCGTCGATGAGCGCCGTACTCGCCGCGTGCGGCGGTGGCGGCAGTGGCTCGTCAACATCGAGCGGAGCCGGTAGCCAGCCGGTAACGGCTGCCGCGACTGCCATGACCGGTACCGTCGCCATTGGCACCGCGCTGACCGGAGCGACTGTCACGGTCACGGACTCGGCAGGCAAGACCGCAACGGCTACTTCCGCCGCAAACGGCACCTACAATGTCTCGCTGACCGGACTGACCGCTCCCTTCCTGATTACCGCGACTGATCCGTCCGGCGTGTCGTCCATGCTCTATTCGGTCGTTGCCATCGTTAATACGAGCAACGGCGCACCAGTCACGGCGAACGTCACGCCGCTAACGACGGCGGTTGCTGCACTCATGACCCCATCGGGTAATCCGGCGACGCTGGCCGGTAACGCATCCGCCATCACGTCCTCGGCCATTACCACGGCAGAAGCCACCCTCGATACCGCGATCGCACCTATCCTGTCAGCCAACAGCGTTACAACCAGCTTCGATCCCATCGGCACGACCTTCACGCCGAACCAGACGGGCGCGGATGCGGTGATCGATTCCATCGCCGTCACGCCGTCGGCTACGGGTTCCGGCCTGCAAATCACAAGCCTTGCCAATCCCGATACGGCCGTCCAGCTCAACTCCGGAACGACCGTATCCACGGCGCTTTCAGCACCGGCCCAGCCGGCGAATTATCTGGCCAGCCTGCAAGCATCGTTGACCGCCTGCATGTCGGACGTTCAGGGTGGCGCCACGGGCAATTCGGGCAGCAACTGCACGACGGCGATCGATGCGAGTTACCTGAACAACGGCGTCGGCACGGGCGTCGCCGGCTTCGCCAGGCGTCACACACTCCTTACCAAGGGTACGGTGCTGACCGGCATCAAGACGGTTGCGTTTCTTCCGGCTGGGACGCTTGCCGGCATCAGCAATCCGGCCGCGCTCGTCTATCTGATGATGACCGATCCGGACGGCACGCCCGACTTTGCTATGGATTACGTGCAGCAACTCCCCAACGGCAAGTGGGACATCATCGGCAACCAGCAGCAGGATGGCACCTACATCGCGTCGTTCCTCGGTCGCGGGCAGTACACGGATTCGGCGAACACGGCCAACGCGCATTACGAGTCAGGTCTCGACATCCAGATCCCGTCTTCGGTAAAGGTCAACGGTACGGTTACGGGCGTCGGCTCCGCTGTGGTGACGGGACCGGGCCTACCCACCAGCGGCCTCTGGTTCCAGACCGCAGGGAACGGCACGGGTGCGGGTTATCTGCAAATTCCGACGGGTACATTGGCAGCGCCGCTCACGAGCACCGGCAACCGTGTCAACGGCGGCATGTCCACGACCTACAAGTGGGCGTGGGCGCCGGTCTCGGGCAGTACGACGTCGTTCTCGCCGAAAGGTCTGCCCGAATACGCGACATCGTCGCAGGATGTCTCGACGATCCCAAGCTTCGGCGTCTACACAGTCACGCTGTACGACACGACCGGCACAGAGATCCGCTCGGAGCAGATCCAGAACATCGCTCGCAACTATGCGGCGGCCGCGGGCGGCACGGTGGCCTGGCAGACGCTCGGCAAGGACGTGATTGCGAACTACTTGACGCCGGGCGGTTCCGGTACGCAGAGTGCGCCGGGTACGTCAGCCTTGATCGACTGGACGACGCCAGCCGGTACGTTCTATTCGAACTTCTGGGCGTCGATCAATTCGCTTGGCGCGGCCCAAACCAGCATACCGGCCACGACCTACGACGCGACGGTATGGGGATCGAGTACGGGCAATACGCCGTCACCGCTGACGTTCAATACGCCGTTCGTTGACGTCCTCACACCCACAGCAAGCTCGCCCGCAGAGCAGGCGGTACAGGTGCAGCTCGGCTGGCAGGCGGACGGCGAGCTTTATACGAATACCTGGCAGTACGGCCAGCCGTAACGCAACCGAGGGCGCGTGCGCATTTGCTTCGCACCCTTTCATTGGGAGGAGCTCGTCAGGCCGATGGGCTCCTCTTGCCCCAATGCTTACGCAGGGGCTGACGTCGACCTCATCATCGCTTTTCGCGGTCGTCCGGGACCACCCAATCGCTTCTCACGGGTCAGCCCTGTCGTCAACAGCTTTGACTTCACCTTGGGCTTCACCCGCACACGCTGGCCATCCTTCGCGAAATACCACGTCGCATATCGCGCGAGCGTCCTGACCTGGCGCCGGCTGCCACTGCAGATACGGCCGACTGCCCATCGCCCCTGCATTTTCAGCTCCTCCTTTTTTGGATTGATGTGGCAGTTATGCACGTACCCGCGATCCTGCGTGATCTTCTTCCAGTAGCGCTCGATGCGCTTCGTCCAATACTTGACGCTTTGCACCTTCTGGCCGTCAAAGAAAAAGATGCAGTGAAAATGGTACGGACCATTATCAGAGCGCTCGAGCTTCACGATATAGCCGATCATGTGCTCGAATAAATCCTTGTCTGCACCGTACTGGTTGCTGAAGAACGTGGCACGATCCCTTAATGCAATCTCGACGTCAATTCGAGCTCTGTTTTCCGCCTGCATGGCCCGCTCGCGCTCCGCATCCATCGGCGCTGACCAGGCGCTCGCATCGCCGGATTGCCACGCCGTGCGTAAATGCGTTGCTTCTTCATTCGGCGCTACCGTCACATAGCCCATATCGACCCGGACGGCCAACATTTTCGAGTACCTCTTGGCTAAACAAACGATGTATTTTCGGATCGACTTCTTCTCATCCTTCAAGACCGCTTTCCAGTCAGCGATTTTCTTTTTGACGTTACCGGCTACCGCCTCGCGTCTCAGATATGTCACAAAATCGTTAAACACCTCCGCTTCGCACAGCCCCTCTTCCAGATTCCATCTCGATCCTTGAAAAAGGCAATACCCGATCTTAGGATGCTTGAGGAAGCAATCGAAGAACAACTGAAGATCAGGGCTATACGCCTGTCCTTTCCAATATAAATCCATGAACCGATGACATTGGCGATAATAGCTTGCAAGGTGAGACGCGTCCGTCACCTTCTTGCGTTTGCCATGTTGCTCGATATGGAACGGCATCAACTTCGAGTACAGCACGGCATCCATGAACTTGACCAACCGCTTGAACAGCCAGCCGTAGTCACCGGTCTTCCAAGTACGGTCTTTTTCGGTTCTGTGACCAAAAAATACGCTTTCTTGCTGAGCAAGCTGCTCGAACGTTTGATCAAGGATATCCAGATTTTCTTGCGGAACAAAGACGCTCATATTCAAACCTTCATTTTTAATTTACATCATTTAAAGTTTCCCGGTGCGGTGAATAATTTCTCAATGAAGTAGCGTCGATTCGATGAAGTGCTCCTCCAAGAACAACAACTACTTTCTCAAGAACAACCAATGATCTCACTAGTTACCTAAATTCGATATCACACGAAACATAGGTATTTCGCACACATGAAACCAAAAGATCGGGAAAGATTTAACATTATTCACCACATAATGATTAAGACTTGTACCGACATTTTTTACTTGACGGCATATGAAATTTCGCTGAACGGCAACGCAATTCAGCGAAACCCGTCATTACGCGAACTCACGCCAACTGGACTTGTGGTCAGCCGCATATGCTCAAAGGGACCCGGTTTGGCGCAAAGACGCCGCGGGCTACGGCTGGCGAACGTTGGTGTTTAGATAGCGAATGTCACTAAGAAAGTCGCCCCTGCCCGCCCCCGGATTCGAGGACGGGCATGCACCGACGCACGCCGCTCATTGCTGATTTGCGCAAACGCAGTTCAGGAGCTCTGCCCACAGCGCTTCCCGCAATTGTTGCCGTTCGGGCTGCGTTAGATCACCTTCGTAGCTTCTGACCACCGATTCAACGACGTCGGCATAGTAAAACGAGGCTTCGTCCTGGTCTTGGCTATCTACAGGCAGAGGGCGACGCCTAATCTCGCGTTTGACCTCATCCAGCGCATACCCTAGAAATGCAGCAAGCATGCCGGTTTCTGCCTGCGGCTCCTGCAGCACACCGCGACAATCACTCATGCTCGCGTCACCAGCGATTGACACGGTAGGCTGCGGCACGCGTGCCAGCTGCGGATACATTTCTACCCGCTCAGGTTGTTCAACTTGCTCAACTTGCGCATGTTGTTCAGCTTGCGCCGGCGGTGCGACGAACGTCCGCGCGTCATTTGGCGAAGCGAACTGGGGCGACGAAAATCCGCCACGATACGTTGCCAGATCCGAGCCGTTGGGCATCGCACCCGGATGCGCTGCAGAGCCGTGGAACAACGACGTGTACCCCGAGTTAACGATCGGTGCCGAAACAGCGAGGTCCGAAATGCTGTGCCCGCCGGCCATGCCGCTGCTCATGCCTTGTTGCGGCATCGACCAGACGTGTGGACTCGCTGATCCTGCACCACGCTGTTTATTCGAGCCGAAGCCGTATTGCTCGCGCGCACGGCGCAACGTCGCCTCCGAAATACCAGCCTCGGCCGCCCTGGCTTCAATTTCCGGGAACGGAACCGGGCCATCCCGCAGCGTCGACATGAGAAAGTCAGCAGCCTGCCGGACCTTGCCGCCACCTGCTTCGCCACCTTCCGCACGATGCAGGATGGCCGTCGCGGTCCCTGGCAAGGCGCTACCCCAGACGATCAGCGAACTGTCGACCGGCCTGCCCGTTTTGGGTTCGGTGAGCCGGAACCCCTCCGTGCGGAACAGCAATCCACCGTCGTCGCGACCCAGATTTGACTTTGCCTTGACGAGGACATTCCACTCACCCGGGGCGCCGAAGCCGCCGCTGTCGTCGCGGGCAACGAGCATCGCGATCCTCACCACGGCACCCACCCCAACGCCACCGAGGATGCGTTCGAGCGGGTGCTTTTTCTTCGAAGCCTTCACGACATGCGCGAGCCCGACAACAGCAACACCTGTGCGCTCCGCGAGGCCGGTCAGCGGCAGCATGTCCTTGCGGACCTTGCCATTGTTGCCGGGACTGCCGGACATGAGGTCGGCGATCGAATCGATAATCACCATCCGCACATCACGTAGTTCGCGAATCTTGTTTTCGAGGTACCCCATGTCGCGGGTCGGGTTGAACGGGCGCGGCATCCAGCTCTCCTCCACGCAACGGACGACTTCGATCATGCTGCGATCGGCGCCAGCGGCAACGAAACGCGGAATGATCGTGTCTTCGGCACGGTCTTCGCTGGACCAGATAAGTACGCGGCCGCGCGGGCTAACCGATCCATCCGGCCAGCGCCCTCCCGTAGAGATAATCGCGCCGATGCTCGCCGCGAGGGTCGACTTGCCGCACGACGGTGGCCCAGCCAACAAATGCACCTTGCCGGTCGAGAGCCAACCAGGCCAAAGCCAGTCTGGCGACTCCATCACAATGTCGACCGCCGACTCTAGGATCACGCCGGTGCCGGTACTGTTGAAACGGGCGGCTGCCATCACACCTCCCCGTCGGTCGAGAGCTGACTCGTGCACTGCGCCAACAGTTCGCGACGCAACTTGATCGCCGTCCCCTGCGCACACCCCAGATAATTGCGGATACCCGCCACCGTCATCTTCACCTGGCCGTCAGCGACGGCTCGCGTCAATTGCGTCAGTCGCGTGTCGAGCAGGCGGTCCGCAATCGGCGGCAGAGCGCGATTCTTCGATTCCGCCTCGGGACCGTGTACGACGCGCGCCACTACCGCGAGGTCATCGGATTCGACCGACATGACGCTATCGCGGTCACCTGTGCGATGAACAGCAAACACGAGGTACCAGGCGACAACGCCGATACCGTCGAGCACGCCCGCACACACGAGGCTGAGCAGCAACCCCACGCGATCCCCGGCAAGGCCCGTCAGTGCCGCGAGTCGCGTCACGACTGGGTCGTCGCGCATCTCGTCGCGCAACCGCATCGCGTGGTCGGCCAGGACCGCCTGACGATCATCGGCGACTTCGCGACGCTTCGCCTCGTTCGCTTCGGTATCCAGCTCGTCGAGCGTCGCAGCGAGCACGGCACGGCGCGTACGCAGATCCTTGCAGCGGACATGGCAGGATTGGTCGTTGATGACGGCAAGCGCCTTGCGCGCGCTCGCCTGGTCAGCGGCGATGGCCGCCAGGCTGCGAGACGAAGAGATTTTCAGGTGCGAGAGGGAGGCGACAGCAGGTACAGTATCAGCGCGGCGTGCCCCGGCGTGCTGCTGAGCCAACGCGAAGAACTCCGCCTGGCCGCCGAGCGTCACGGCCAGACCCGCCACGCACAGCAGGGACAGCGCGATACGCACTACGAGCGGCCGTTGCTGGCTCATCGCCGGTAAGAGGTGGACGCCGGAAGCGATCACGACGGCCAGCGCTGTATACGTCGCACGCTCCACGTACGTATCGCCGCGCTCCCAGCCGGAGTATGCGGCGACACAAAGCGAAGTGGCCGTGGCGGCCACCGCCAGCGCAATCGTGAGGGGATGGAAATGTTGCGGCGGTACCGCTTCACGTGCGACAAGTCGCGAAGTCTGGTTTGACGCGATGGGCAAGAAACCGCGGAGCGGGAGTTTCGCTTTACAGAGGTTCGTCATCGGCTTTCCTTTCAAAAGTGACGCATCGAGAAAGGCCGACAAATCCGATACAGCAACCTCGGCCTGCGCTCGATGTAGGCCGATACTTGCAAATGCGCAGGCTTCCCACCAAACAACGGGAAGGTCTTTTCTTTTTTTTCAGTGACTTACGATCGATGGCACGGGAAGTCAATGAACGACTTTGGACAATGCGCTCCGGGATACCATCGTTCAGCCAACGTTACCTCACACCGCCACGGCGCCTATCAAGCCTTTTCACTTCGTCGGCCCAGCGGGACCGCCACGGCTCAAGGTTTTCGTAGTCGAAAATTTCCGCCAACACGCGCGCGGGATAGACACCTGTCCTGAATTCGTGCAACCACAGGGCAACTTCAACGGGATTCCAGTAGGCACATACGCCCTTCACACTGTTTATCTGAGCACGCCGCTTCAACCCGGAAGGTGGATTAGAGAAAGTGTCCGTTAGATCCCCATCGCGAGCTTTTCGAGAAAATAATCGAACGATCTCCTCTGTGAGGAGCCCCGTGTCTCTCAACCGATCGTCATCGCCTTGGTCATTGGCGGAGTTCGCAATGTTTGCGCCGGCACTATTTTGGCTCTGGAACTTCAACGCAACGTGTTCAGCATGGGTGCCCTCACTGCCTCTCGTGCTCCCTGCCGCCGACGGTCCCGATACGCACGCCTGTATCCACGCATCAACAGCGGCTTGGGAATAACGCACCGTGCGTTCGGTGAGTTGGATCTTCGGCGGGAATTTGTGATCGAAGTATCGCGATGCGGGCTTCATTTTTTCATGCAGCATCGAGACACTGATACCTACCCGTTCGCTGACTTGCTTGATGTCGAGTAGTGGGCCAGTCGGAATTGCCTGAGCCTGCGGTGCAGCTTGCTCGCTCAGCTCTTTCTTAACTACCTCTGGTTGTACTGCTGCTACCCAGTAGGCTGATCGAACGGATCGTGATGCGGGCCTGGGCTCGGGAACGGCCGAGTCTTCCTGCGTCTCCGCCTTGCTAGCGACCACACCGATGCCTTGTTTCGCTTCCTGCTCGACAGAAGCTGCTGCCGTTTTCTTCCCGATATAGGCAATTTCACAGTGATCCAAGTAGGCAAGAACGTCGCGGCGCGGAACCAGCGTGCCGACGAGCAATTCATTCGTCGGCACATGCCTGCTGCGAAATGCTCGGATGCGGCCTATATCGAGCCAATCCTGGAGTGCCTGCAAATGTTGGCCAGCCAACTCCCACCGTTGCTCAATAATTCGCGCGTGCTCTCGCAGATACCGAGACTCTGTTAGCAGCACTGGCTCCCAGGAGGGGCGATCGGGCAGCGCGCGGAACTTGCGTAGGAATGCTTCGACGACATCGTCGGAGTACGGAATCTGGAGCGCTGGCAAATGAGGCAGGACACGCAGGAGATACGCGTGATCATCGTCCGTCAGTTCCCGCTCGACGAACTCAATTGGTCCAACGCCAGCTACGTCGACAGGGTCGGGCTTCTTTGCAACGATACACTCGATCCCTGCGGCCTTCGGATTGAGGTCCCGCACCTCCGCGCGCGCAATGTCGCGCACAAGTGGCCAGCAGTCAATCTGGTCGCCAAGCGGCAGTTCGATAGGCGCAGTCATCCGGGAATAATCATCGGTCAGGATAGTAAAAACGCAAATCAAGATCGAGGGCGCCACCTACCCTAATCGGCAAGAACCACGCGCCCCCCCTGAAGCCTTATAGCACAGGCCTAGCTGGCCGCAACCGCCATCGGGATGATCTTTGCGCCGAGCTTCATTTGGTCCAGATAGTCGGCCCATTTCTGCATCATGACGCAGCGCTCTTTAATGAATTTCGTCCGGTTGTATGCTCTGCCCAGCGTGTCCGGCACCGTATGCGCGAGTTGGTGCTCGATTACTTCCGGCTTCTGCTCCAACTCTTCATGCAAAATCGTCCGGGCCATCGCTCGGAATCCATGGCCGGTGATTTCGGTACGCGTGTCGTAACCCAAACGACGCAGCGCGGCGTTGATTGCAGCATCGCTCATCGGACGCTGCCGGGAACGGGCACCCGGAAACACATACTGCCCGCTCCCGGTCACGGCCTGCAACTCCTTCAGAATCTTGACGGCTTGTGTGGCCAGCGGAACGAGATGCTCGGTCTTGGTCTTCGTGACTAGGTAGCGCCACTCCGCTTTCTCCAGATCGAACTGAGACCATTCCGCTTTCCGTAGCTCCCCAGGACGCACGAACAGCATCGGCGCGAGCTTGAGCGCGCATAGCACGGGGAACGTGCCGGAGAAGCCGTCGAACGCTCGCAACATTTCTCCAACCTTTGCGGGCTCGGTAATCGACGCGAAGTGAGTCGTCTGCGCTGGCGGGATGGCCTTCACGAGACTCGCCGCAGGGTTGCCCTTGCAATGCCCTTCCTTGATCCCGTAGATGAAGACCCGGCCAATCTCGCTGCGAATACGGTGCGCTGTAAACCGAGCGCCACGGCTATCGATCCGTTTCAGCACAGCCAGGATCTCGGGAGCATTAATGTCCGCAATCGGACGCTTGCCAAGCCAGGGAAACACATCGCTCTTCAACCGAACCAACGTCCGCTCATGCTGCCGAGGCTCGACGTATGGTCGACGCTCCTCCAACCAAGCCATTGCGACGACTTCGAACGAATTGTCGGCAGCCAAATGTGCGGCCCGCCTATCGGCCTTCTTGGTTTCTCCCGGATCTGATCCCTTCGCCAACTGCTCGCGCGCTTCTACTCGTCGCTGACGGGCGAGAGCGAGACTAACCTCGGGGTACACGCCCAACGCCAACGTTTTCTGCTTTCCCAGATAGCGGTACGCGAGCCGCCAGTACTTCCCGCCGTTCGGCTGCACCAGCAAAAACATGCCGTCTCCGTCCGTCAGCTTGTAAGGCTTGTCATGGGGCTTGGCATTGCGGATAGCGAGATCTGAAAGGTTCATGTCGTGGGTACCAACAGGCGTTTGCGTGATACCAACGAATATACCAGCAAGCCTATCGGACCTAATTCGATTCCATCGGAGCTCCCGCCGGCGTCGGACAACAAAAAACCCCGCAGAATCAAGGACTCTAGCGGGGTTTTCGGACGACTTCGGAGGTCGTCGGAGAAGCATATGGTGCCGGCTGCAGGACTCGAACCCGCCACCTCATGATTACAAGTCAAGCGCTCTACCTGATGAGCTAAGCCGGCATGAGGCCGTGATTCTACTTCATTTCACGATCTTAAGGCGAGCCCTTCCGCCGCCTTTCGAGCCGTCGTCGTCGGGCTGCGGTTTGTCGTCGGCGTCGGTGGCCGCGGCAGGGTCGGCGGGGGCGGTTTCGACGGCGCGCGGAGGCGCCGGCGTGTCAGCTTCGTCCGCGGCATCCGCGCCCGAATCCTGAGCCTCGCCGCCCGCCGATTCGACCGGGAACGCCATACCCTGGCCATTCTCGCGCGCGTAGATCGCAAGAATATTGGCGACCGGCACTTCGATCTTGTGGGACTTGCCGGAGAAGCGCGCGTTGAACTCGATCCACTCGTTGCCCATCTGCAGCTGGCTGGTCGCCTCGAAGCTGATGTTCAACACGATCTCGTTGTCGCGCACGAACTGACGCGGCACGCGCGTCTGATTGTCGACGCGGACCGCGATATGCGGTGTGTAGCCGTTATCCGTGCACCACTCGTAGAGCGCGCGCAACAGATAAGGCTTCGTGGAAATCTCTTGCATCAACAGTCCTCTTGCGGGCGCGGGCGCGCATCGAAGCGATGCGGCATCCGCGCTCCAAAGCCAAACTCAACGACGCATCACCTTTTCCGACGGCGTCAGCGCTTCGATATAAGCCGGGCGGCTGAAAATGCGCTCGGCGTACTTCATCAGCGGCGCGGCGTTCTTCGACAGCTCGATACCGTAGTGGTCAAGGCGCCAAAGCAGCGGTGCGATCGCGACGTCGAGCATCGAGAACTCTTCGCCGAGCATGTACTTGTTCTTCAGGAAGATTGGCGCGAGCTGCGTCAGGCGATCGCGGATCGCGAGGCGCGCCTTCTCGTGATTCTTCTCCGCTGCCTTGCCCTTCTCGTTTTCGAGCGTGCCGACGTGGACGAACAGCTCTTTCTCGAAGTTGAGCAGGAACAGGCGGGCACGCGCGCGCTGGACCGGATCGGCCGGCATCAGCTGCGGGTGCGGGAAGCGCTCGTCGATGTACTCGTTGATGATGTTCGATTCGTACAGAATCAGGTCCCGTTCGACGAGAATCGGCACCTGACCATACGGATTCATCACGGCGATGTCTTCCGGCTTGTTGAACAGGTCGACGTCGCGGATCTCGAAGTCCATGCCCTTTTCGAACAACACCAGCCGGCAGCGCTGGGAGAACGGGCAAGTAGTGCCGGAATACAGAACCATCATGTTTACGTTTCCTCAAAAAGCTGAAGGGCCAGCGCGCGGAAAAACCGTTCAGCAGGTTTTTCCTGGCGCCGGCCCCACGCCATGTAGCGGCGTGATTATTTGATATGTTTCCAGTACGCGGCGTTCAGTCGCCAGGCGAAAAAGCTCAGGATACCGAGGAACAACAGCACCCACACGCCAAGTTGCCTGCGGGTTTGCTGCGTCGGTTCGGACATCCATGACAGGTACGACACGAGGTCGGCCACAGCAGAATCATAATCTACCGGCGACATCGTCCCCGGAGTCAGTTGCTGGAAACCGAGGAATTTGTGTACTCTTTCGCCGGTTTTTTCGTCGGTTTCGTCACCGAATTTCGCCGCACGCTGCCCCTGAAGCTGCCACAGCACGTGAGGCATGCTCACGTTTTGGTACACCAGATTGTTCCAGCCGGTCGGCCGCGTATCGTCGCGGTAAAAACTCCGCAGATACGTATAAAGCCAGTCCGTGCCGCGCGCCCGCGCCTCCACCGACAGATCCGGCGGCGTCGCCCCAAACCACGCTTTCGCGTCCTCCGGGCGCATCGCCACGGTCATCGTGTTGCCGACCTTGTCGGTGGTGAACAGCAGGTTCGCCTGGATTTCGTTCGGCGTGATGCCGAGATCGGTCAGGCGGTTGTAGCGCATCAGGTTCGCGCTGTGGCAATTCAGGCAGTAGTTTACAAACAATTGCGCGCCGCGCTGCAAAGAAGCGAAATTGTTCGTGTTGTCCGGCGCGCGATCGAGCGGGAAATTCTCGTCCGCGTGAACCGGAGCGGCCAACAGCGCAAGCACGGTCGCGCCGACCAGCGCGCACATCGAAAGCAGTTTTTTCATCTTCATGTTCTCCTGGCTCGCGATTAGTGAGGCTTGAACCGCACCCGCTCGGGCGGCTGCTTGAACTTGCCAAGCCGGGTCCAGAAGGGCATGCCGAGGAAAAACGCGAAGTAGATCAGCGCGCAGATCTGGGCGATCAGCGTCGAGGCCGGCGATGGCGGTCGCGTGCCGAGGAAGCCGAGCGTCAGGAACGCGATCACGAAGATCCCGAAGAAAACCTTGTGGAAGAACGGCCGGTAGCGAATAGACCTGACCGGCGACCGGTCGAGCCACGGCAGGAAGAACAGCGAAATCACAGCGCTGCCCATCACCACGACGCCCCAGAACTTCGATTCGGTGAACACCATCGCGACGATCACCAGCACCGCAAGCACCGGCAGACCGAACTTCCACTTGCCGCGCGCGCGCACGAGCGCCAGCAACCCGAGTAGCGCGATGACGATCATCAGCACGATCTTGAATGGATCGGTAGTGGCGCGCAGCATCGCATAAAAGGCGGTGAAGTACCACACAGGCGCAATTTCCGGCGGCGTCTGCAGCGGATTCGCGGGGATGAAGTTGTTGGCTTCAAGGAAGTACCCACCCATTTCCGGCGCGAAGAAGATGATCGCCGCGAAGATCAGCAGGAAGATCGTTACGCCCATGAAGTCGTGCACCGAGTAGTACGGGTGGAACGGAATGCCGTCGAGCGGCACGCCATCCGGGCCCTTCTTGGCCTTGATCTCGATGCCGTCCGGGTTGTTCGAGCCGACTTCGTGCAGCGCGACGAGGTGCGCGATCACGAGGCCGATCAGCACCAGCGGAATCGCGATCACGTGAAACGCGAAGAAGCGGTTCAGCGTGACGTCGGAGACCACGTAGTCACCGCGAATCCACAGCGACAGATCCGGACCGATGAACGGAATCGCCGAGAACAGGTTCACGATCACCTGCGCGCCCCAGAACGACATCTGCCCCCACGGCAGCAGGTAGCCGAAGAACGCCTCGGCCATCAGGCACAGAAAGATCAGGCAGCCGAAAATCCACACGAGCTCGCGCGGCTTGCGGTACGAGCCGTACATGAGCCCGCGGAACATGTGCAGATACACGACGACGAAAAACATCGATGCACCCGTCGAGTGCATGTAGCGGATCAGCCAGCCCCACGGCACCTCGCGCATGATGTACTCGACCGACGAGAACGCGAGCGTCGCGTCGGGCTTGTAGTTCATCGTCAGGAAAATGCCGGTGACGATCTGGTTGACCAGCACCAGCAACGCAAGCGAACCGAAGAAGTACCAGAAGTTGAAGTTCTTCGGCGCGTAGTACTCGGAAACGTGCTTCTTCCACGTGGCAGTCATCGGGAAGCGCTGGTCGATCCAACCAGCCAGCCCGGTCGTCTCTACTTCGTGTTCGCTCGCCATTACGCTTCTCCTTTTTCGTCCTTCCCGATCACAAGGGCCGTCGCCGACGTGAACATGAAGCGCGGGATGTCGAGGTTCTGCGGAGCGGGTTTGTTCTTGAAGACGCGGCCGGCCATGTCGTAGGTCGAGCCGTGGCACGGGCACAGGAAACCGCCGGGCCAGTCGTCGGGGAGATTCGGCTGCGGGCCTTCCTGGAAGCGCGGCGTCGGCGTGCAGCCCAGATGCGTGCAAACGGCGACGGCAACCAGCAGATGCTTGTTCTCGGCGCGTGAACGGAATTCGTTGTTGCAGTAGTCCGGCAGCGGCATCGAAAACGGATTCAGCGAGTGGGGGTCCGCGACCTGGCTGTCGGCTTTTTGAACATCGGCGAGCATGCGGTCCGTGCGGTTGATGATCCACACCGGCTTGCCGCGCCAGGCGACCGTCATCATGTCGCCGGGCTTCAGACCACTGATATCGACTTCGACCGGGGCACCTGCGGCCTTGGCCTTTTCGGATGGTGCAAAGGAACTAACAAAGGGTACGACAACGGCAACACCTCCTATGCCGCCTGCTACGGTCGTCGCTACCAGCCAGTTACGGCGGCTGCCATCGACGCGTTCCTCTTCTTTGTCTCGCATCACACGCCCCACTTCTGAGTTGGATTTTTCCTTCACGTCGCTTCTACCGCCGCTAGTTTGCTCGAATGGAGTCGCCATTTACAAGGGCCGATTGCCAAAAACCGTGCGAAGCCCTTGATAACTCAGGGTTTGTCCTCACCGATCGCAAACTTTTTCGCACCTCCTTTTAAGTGCCTTCTGCAGTATTCCTGCTTTTTTCTTCGTTAATGCAATTCGCAATTCAAACGGGGTTGGGGATATCGATAAACAGATGTTCGATATCGAACGATTCGGACAGATGCTTGCCCACCGCTTGCACGCCGAAGCGCTCGGTCGCGTGGTGGCCAGCGGCCAGAAACGCGACGCCGCTTTCCGCCGCCGTATGCATCACCGACTCCGATACCTCGCCGGTCACGTAGACGTCGACACCCGCGTTGATCGCCGCGTCGAACATGCCTTGCGCGGCGCCCGTGCACCAGCCGACGCGGCGCAGCTCCGTATCCGGATCGCCGAACACGAGCGGCGTGCGGCCCAGTGTCTGCTCGATTTCCGCGGTGAGGTGCGACAGCGTGATCGGCATCGGCAGCGTGGCGAGCCAGCCGAGATCGTTGTCGCCGAAACGCGCGTCGCTGATCCAGCCCATCTTCTCGCCGATCTGCGCGTTGTTGCCGAACTCGGGATGATCGTCGAGCGGCAGATGGTAGGCGAACAGGTTCAGGTCGTTGGCGAGCAGCAGCTTCAAACGAGCATGTTTGCGGCCGGTGATCTGCGGTGCCTCGTTGCGCCAGAAATAGCCGTGATGGACCAGCACGGCGTCCGCGCCCCAGTCGAGCGCGGCCTCCAGGAAGGCCACCGACGCGGTCACGCCGGTCGCGAGCTTGTTGATCCGGCGGCGTCCTTCGACCTGCAATCCGTTCGGGCAATAGTCCTTGAAGCGCGCGGTTTCAAGGAGATTGTTCAAGTACAATTCAAGTTCAATCCGATCCATATAGACCTCTAGTCTTCAGATGCTTAGACGCTTCTGGCTGTTATTTGCCCAAGCGGTGACGGTGCTGTTGGCGCTGATGTTCATCATTGCGACCCTCAAACCGCAGTGGCTGCAGCGTCAAGGACAATTCGGCAGACAACTCGCCGAACCGATCGTCGCGCTACGGGAAGTGGCGCCGGGCATCGGCACTGGCCATGCCGAAACGTCCTATGCCGAAGCGGCGCAAAAGGCCATGCCCGCGGTCGTCAACGTGTTCTCCAGCAAGGATGGCTCGCTGCCTCCCGACCCGCGCGCCAAAGACCCGCTGTTCCGCTACTTCTTCGGCGACAGGAACAATCGCAAGCAGCAGGAGCAGCCTGCCTCGAATCTCGGCTCAGGCGTGATAGTGAGTTCGGAAGGTTACATTCTAACGAACCAGCACGTCGTCGACGGCGCCGATCAGATCGAAATCGCGCTCGCCGATGGCCGCACCGCCAGCGCGAAGGTCATCGGCATCGACCCCGAAACCGATCTGGCCGTGCTAAAGGTCAATATGACCAATCTGCCCACCATCACGCTCGGCCGGATGGACCAGACCCGCGTCGGCGACGTCGTGCTCGCGATCGGCAATCCGTTCGGCGTCGGGCAGACCGTAACGATGGGCATCGTCAGCGCGCTCGGCCGCAACCATCTCGGCATCAATACGTTCGAAAACTTCATCCAGACCGACGCCCCGATCAACCCCGGCAATTCGGGCGGTGCGCTCGTCGACGTTAACGGCAACCTGCTCGGCATCAACACCGCAATCTACTCGCGCTCGGGCGGCTCGCTCGGCATCGGCTTCGCGATTCCTGTGTCGACCGCGCGCAGCGTGCTCGAGAGCATCATTACGACCGGCACGGTCACGCGCGGCTGGATCGGCGTCGAACCGCAGGACGTCACGCCGGAAATCGCGGAGTCGTTCGGGCTCGATCAGAAGTCGGGCGCTATTGTCGCGGGCGTGCTGAAAAGCGGCCCGGCCGACCGTGCGGGCATCAAGCCCGGCGACATCCTGACGAGCGTAAACGGCCAGGTGATCACCGACACCACGCGTCTGTTGAACGTGATCGCGCAGATCAAGCCCGGTACGGCGGCGAAAGTGCATCTGGTGCGCAAAGGTCATCAGATCGATCTCGACGTGATGATCGGCAAACGCCCGCCGCCGCCGAAGCAGGCGCAAGACGATAACGGCGGCGATCAGCCGGATGACGAAGGCGGTTGAAGTAATGCCGCGATTCCACGCAATGAATAAGGGCAGTCCGCAATGAACTGCCCTTTTTCATTTGACACCCGGCACTGACTCGCGGCACTTCAACTAGACGGCGGCGGACTCGCATCCTCCACGACCACCGGCTGCTTGCCGACGATCAACCGCGCCGCGACGATGCCAGCTTCGTACAGCAGAATCAGCGGAACCGCGAGGATCAACTGCGAAAACACGTCCGGCGGCGTTACGACGGCCGACACCACGAACGCGCCGACGATCACATACGGCCGGATCTCCTTCAGCTTCTTCAGCTTCACCACGTTCATCCGCACCAGCAGCACGACGACGATCGGTACCTCGAACGTGACGCCGAACGCGATGAACATCGTCAGCACGAAGCTCAGGTAATTGTTGATATCGGTTGTCATCTCCGCGCCAAGCGGCGCATTGTAGTGCGCCATCACGCGGAAGATGGTCGGAAACACGACGAAATACGCGAACGCCATGCCGCACAGGAACAGCGTGTAGCTGCTCGCGACGAGCGGCGCGACGAGCTTCTTCTCGTGCTGATAGAGCCCAGGCGCGACGAACGCCCAGATCTGGTACAGCACGACCGGCAGCGCGATCACGAAGGCGACCAGCATCGTCACCTTCATCGGCACGAAGAACGAGCCGGTGACGTCGGTGACGATCATCTTGCCGTCCTTCGGCAGATTCATCATCAGCGGACGGGCGAGCAGTCTGAAGATGTCCGGCGCCCAGTACACGAGCCCGATGAACACGACGACGACGGCGAGCCCCGCACGAATGATGCGGTCACGCAGTTCGACGAGGTGGGAAATGAAGGTCTCTTCAGTGCCTTCGTTCTGGGATTGCTGGGGGTCGCTCACACCGGCCCTCGGTTGGGGATTGTCGATCTGAACATCAGAAAAACCGCGTCGGACGACGCAGGTTGGCAGGTGTGTGCCGCGCAACGCGCGCGGCGCCCGACTGCACGCGCGTGCGCCGCAGGCTCGCTCGCTTGTACCAGGTGGGCGTGGCGCTCTGCTGGACGCGCCAGGTCTTGCGTTTGGGCGCGGCGGCCGGCGTACTGACGGGCCACGAGTTGGCACCCGCGCTGCCGCTGGCTCCGCTGCCGGCGTCTTCGAGCGCGCCGCCGGCGATGCTCGGCGATACCGACGTACCGCTATTCCATGCTTCGTTCAGTTCATTCTCGTGCTTGCGCAGATTGTCATGAACCGCCGTTTCGACATTGCTCGCGGCCTTCTCGAACTCGGTCTTCATGCGCCGCAATTCGTCGAGCTCGATTTCGCGCGTGACTTCGGCCTTAACGTCGTTGATGTACCGCTGTGCGCGGCCGAACAGCGCGCCGGCCGTGCGAGCGACACGCGGCAGGCGCTCAGGCCCGAGGACGACCAGCGCGACGACGCCGATCAGCGCCATCTTGGTTAGACCGAGGTCCAGCATGAAGTGGAATGTCCGTCAGAAACGCGGGAACGGCGCGAAGGCCGCGGCTTAGCGGTAATCGCTCGATTGCTGCGTCTTTTCCTTCGCTTCGACGTCCACCGCGCCGTTGCGCGGCAGCTCGCGCTGCTGCTGTTGCGCGTCGGCCGACGACGAATCGGCTTCCTTCATGCCTTCCTTGAAGCCCTTCACGGCGCCGCCCAGATCGCTGCCGATGTTGCGCAGCTTCTTCGTGCCGAACACGAGCGCGACGATCAACAGAACGATCAACCAATGCCAAATACTCAACGAACCCATGACGACTCTCCTTATCCCCGGCGCCGCATCTCGATGCGGCCAATTTGCATAACCTGAAGCGCGTGCGCTTCGTCTCGATATATCTCTACGTTACCTCAGGCTGCATCGCCTCGCTCGCAATGCGGCCATCTACGCCTGTCATTGTGGCCACACGATCGCGTCGACGTTATTACACAGCGGTAAAAACAACGACGGCGCTATTGTCCTCGACCAAAACTCGCGGCGGTGCGCACTTGCCACGCAGTGCGCCTGACGCGTGAACCGGCGCTCAGCCCATGCGTTGCCAGGGACGCGGTCCCGCGAGAATGTGCGCGTGCAGGTGATACACCTCCTGACCACCGCCCGGACCGGTATTGATTACCGTGCGAAAGCCCGTTTCGCCGCCGTTATACGCGACCCCCAATTGTTCGGCCAGTCGCGCGGCCAGGACAAGCATTCTACCAAGCAGAGGCGCGTCGCTTTCCGTGCAGTTCGACAGCGTTGCAATGTGCTTGCGAGGAATCACCAGCACATGCGTTTCGGCCGCCGGACGGATGTCGCGGAAGGCGACGAACTCGTCGTCTTCGTGGACCCTGGTCGACGGGATTTCGCCGGCGGCAATCTTGCAGAAAAGGCAGTTCGGATCGTGACTCATCGTATTCCTGACGCGGTATGACTTGGGCGAGCGAAGCCGCCCGCGCCGAGGTTCGATCCGAAAGCCGGCCCGCCCATACGGACCGGCTAGCGTTCAGACCCAACTGGCCGGATTCGCGAACGGCTTGTTATCGTACAGATACAGCCAGCCTTTGATAATACGGTACAACATCCATATGCTGACTGCCCACAGCACCGGAATGCCGATCACGACGAGCAGCAGCAACGCGCCGATCGCGTAACCGACGAGGCCCAGCCAGAACGTGCGGATCTGCCATTCGAAGTGCGCTTCGTACGGCGTGCCGGCCACGTCCGACCGTTTGACGTAGTTGATGATGATCGCGACCAGAATGGTGAGCCCGCCGGTCAGCCAGTGGACCGCATACAGCGCGTACAGCACGTGCGTGAGCGTGCGCAGGCTGCGCTCGCGCTCAGGCTCCATCGCGTGGCGGTAGACCGGCGGCGGATAGCTTCCTTGCGACTGTTCCATGCTTGCGTCCTCCCGGAGGTGCGGTTACCGCTATATTGGTGCCGGCGCGCGCGACTTCAAGCGGAAACGCCAGATTTCCGCTTCGGCTGCTCAGTCGCCGTTTTCCTCGCGCTCGCGACTCTTGCGCAGCGCCTTTTCCTCGATGCCCGACAGGCCTTCGCGACGCTCGAGTTCGGCGATCACGTCGGCGGGGCTCAGTTCGAAATGCGACAGCATCACGAGGCAGTGGAACCACAGGTCCGCAACCTCGCCGACCAGCGCCTTCGGGGCGCCGCCCTGGCGCACGTCCTTCGCGGCCAGCACGACTTCGGTGGCTTCTTCGCCGATCTTTTTCAGCACCGCGTCGTCGCCCTTGTGGAACAGGCGCGATACATACGAGATGTCCGGATCGCCGCCCTTGCGGCTGTCGATCACCGCCGCGAGGCGCAGCAGCGTGTCGAGCGTGGAAGCCGTGGCGGGCGACGGGTTTTGCGTGGATTGCGTCATTTGTAGATGTGTTCGGGGTCTTTCAGCACGGGATCGACGGCCTGCCAGTCGCCATCGTCCACCGAGCCTTCGAATTTCTGGAAAAAGCACGAGTGGCGGCCGGTATGGCACGCGATGCCCGATACCTGCTCGACTTTCAACAGCACGACGTCTTCGTCGCAATCGAGTCGCACTTCATGCACATGCTGCACGTGGCCCGACTCCTCACCCTTGAACCACAGGCGCTGGCGCGAGCGCGAGAAATACACCGCGCGGCCGGTCTCGACGGTCTTCGCGAGGGCCTCGCGGTTCATCCACGCGAACATCAGCACGTCGTTCGTCGACGCTTCCTGCGCAATCACCGGCACGAGGCCGTTCGCGTCCCACTTGACCTTGTCGAGCCAGTTCACTGCCGAAGGATTCGTCACGTCACAACCTCACCGAAATGCCCTGCTCGGCCATGAAGCGCTTGGCCTCGCCGACCGTGTGTTCGCCATAGTGGAAGATGCTCGCGGCGAGCACCGCGTCCGCGTGACCGCTCTTGATGCCGTCGGCGAGATGCTGCAGATTGCCGACGCCGCCCGAGGCGATCACCGGCACCGGCACCGCGTCCGACACCGCGCGCGTGAGCGCGAGGTCGAAGCCGCTCCTGGTGCCGTCGCGATCCATGCTGGTCAGCAGGATTTCGCCCGCGCCCAACTCGGCCATCTTGCGCGCCCATTCGACCGCATCGAGACCGGTGGCCTTGCGCCCGCCGTGCGTGAACACTTCCCAGCGCGGCGTTTCGCCGTCGGCCGACACGCGCTTCGCGTCGATCGCGACGACGATGCACTGCGAGCCGTATTTGTCGGTCGCGTCCTTCACGAGTTGCGGATTCGCTACCGCCGACGAGTTCATGCTGATCTTGTCGGCGCCCGCGTTCAGCAGGCGCCGCACGTCTTCGACCGCGCGCACGCCGCCGCCGACCGTCAGCGGAATGAACACCTGCGAAGCGACCGCCTCGATGATCGGCAGAATCAGGTCGCGCTGATCCGAGGTCGCGGTGATGTCGAGGAACGTCAGTTCGTCGGCGCCCTGATCGTCGTAACGGCGCGCGATTTCGACCGGGTCGCCCGCGTCGCGCAGTTCGACGAAGTTGACGCCCTTGACCACGCGGCCCGCGGTGACGTCGAGACAGGGGATGATGCGTTTAGCTAGAGCCATGATCGTGCAATTCTGCCAATACCGCTGATGAGGCCGCTCGCTTGCGGGCAAGCGGCACGGTGCCGGCGCGAGCGGTTGCGTCGCGCCGCGAGTGAGGTGCCGGCCGGAAGCTGGCGAGGTTCCGGGCGCTTGATCGTGCGACGCGCGTTACAGGCAAGCCATCGTTCGAACGAGCGCCGCAAACAGACACGAGCGCAACGCCGGCGGCCCGCGCAACCTGCCCAGCACGCGCAGCCGACGCCGTGCTTAAGCGTCGTCCGCTTCGCGCAGTTTGTCCGCGAGCGTCTGCGCGGCCGCGAAGTCGAGGTCGCCCGAATAGATCGCGCGGCCGCAGATTACGCCCTCGATGCCCTCGCCTTCGACTTCGCACAGCGATTCGATGTCCGCGAGGTTCGACAGGCCGCCGCTCGCGATCACCGGAATCTTGACCGCGCGCGCAAGGCGCACCGTCGCTTCGATGTTGATGCCTTGCAGCATGCCGTCACGGCCGATGTCGGTGTAGATGATCGACTCGCAGCCGTAGTCCTCGAACTTGCGCGCGAGGTCGGCCACTTCGTGACCGGTCAGCTTGCTCCAGCCGTCGGTGGCGACCTTGCCGTCTTTCGCGTCGAGGCCGACGATGATGTGACCGCCGAACGCGGTGCACGCGTCCTGCAGAAAGCCGGGGTTCTTCACCGCGGCCGTGCCGATGATCACGTACGACAAACCGTCGTCCAGATAGCGCTCGATCGTGTTCAGGTCGCGGATGCCACCGCCCAACTGAACCGGAATCGCGCCGCCCACTTCATCGATGATCGCCCGGATTGCATCGCCGTTCTTCGGCTTGCCGGCGAACGCGCCATTCAGATCGACGAGATGCAGACGACGCGCGCCGCGGTCGACCCAATGTCGGGCCATTGCCGCCGGTTCCTCGGAGAAAATCGTCGCCTGGTCCATATCGCCCTGTTTGAGGCGTACACACTGACCGTCTTTCAGGTCGATGGCGGGAATCAGCAGCATAGCAATCGGGTGTTATCTGGGAGTGGATTGAAGGTCGGCGGCAGCGGCTGGCGAGTCAGCCCGCCGCAATACCGTCTCGCTAGTTTAGTACAACTCGTTCGGCGCTCCAGTGGGGCGCCGGTCGGATGCGGGACCGCGGCACCGCGCGACGCGCGCGCGGCAACGGGATGAAAAAAGGCGTTCACGGGTTCCAGTGCACGAAGTTGCGATACACGCGCAAACCCGCCTCGGCGCTCTTTTCAGGGTGGAATTGGGTGGCAAAGATGTTATCGCGCGCTACCGCCGAGGTAAAGGGCACGCCGTAGATCGTTTCGCCCGACGTATGCGCCGGGTTGTCCGGAACCACGTAGTAGCTGTGCACGAAGTAGAAGAACGCGTGGTCGGCGACACCGTCCCACAGCGGATGCGGCTGCGCCTGACGCACGCGGTTCCAGCCCATCTGCGGAACCTTGAAGCGCGAGCCGTCGTCCTGCACCTGGCCTTCGAGCTCGAAGCGCACCGCCTTGCCGGGCAACAGACCCAGACCCGGCGTGTCGCCCTCGGCGCTCCAGTCGAACAGCATCTGCTCGCCGACGCACACGCCCATCAGCGGCTTGCTGCGCGACGCCTCGACGACCGCTTCCTGCAAACCGGACGCGCCGAGACTGCGCATGCAGTCGGGCATCGCACCCTGGCCCGGCAGCACCACGCGGTCGGCCGAGCGGATCGCTTCCGGACGATCGACGATCGCCACGTCCGCTTCCGGCGCCGCTTTACGCAGTGCCTGGGCAACCGAGCGCAGGTTGCCCATTCCGTAATCCACAATCGCTATCGAAGTTTTCATTTCAAGTTTGGCCGCTCTGCCCTCGCTCCATCGATGCCGCCGCGCGGCGTCAAACGACGTGCCGGCAAATGCGGTCCTACCCGATGAATCGCTTGAAGGTGAGTGGCCTGAAGACGTTGGAGGCGGCGAAACCCGTGTTAAGGCCTGCTACGGCCGTTACGTTAGAGGCTGCCCTTGGTCGATGGAATCTGTCCGGCCGCGCGCTCGTCGAGTTCGACGGCCATGCGCAGCGCACGCCCGAATGCCTTGAACACCGTTTCGAGCTGATGGTGCGCGTTGATGCCACGCAGGTTGTCGATGTGCAGCGTCACGCCGGCATGGTTCACGAAGCCGCGGAAGAATTCGATCGACAGGTCGACGTCGAACGTGCCGATGCGCGCGCGCGTGAACGGCACGTGAAATTCGAGGCCCGGACGGCCGGAAAAATCGATCACGACGCGCGACAGCGCTTCGTCGAGCGGCACGTAGGAATGGCCGTAGCGGCGGATGCCCTTGCGATCGCCGATCGCCTTCGCGACGGCCTGGCCGAGCGTGATGCCGGTGTCTTCGACCGTGTGATGGTCGTCGATATGCAGGTCGCCATGCGCTTCGATCTCGAGGTCGAACAACCCGTGGCGGGCGATCTGGTCGAGCATGTGGTCCAGGAACGGCACACCGGTGGCCAGCTTCTGCTGGCCGGTGCCGTCCAGGTTGATCTTCACACGGATCTGCGTTTCGCTGGTGTTGCGAACGACTTCCGCAAGGCGCATGGCAATTCCTCGAATCTGGCTTAAAAGCGCTAGTAATGTGGGGTGGACAAACTGGCGGGCTGCTCAGTGCAGCCCTTCAACGCAGCGGCTCAGTGCCGCCGCTCAATGCGGCGGGTTACCGCAACACGAGTTTCAGGCCGGCGAGCAACTGGGCGTTCTCGTTCGGCGAACCGACGGTCAAACGCACGCAATTGGCCAGCAATGGATGCATTTTACTCACGTTTTTGATCAGAATCCGCGCCGTTAGCAGGGTTTCGAACAATACCGACGCATCGGGCACCCGCACGAGCAGGAAGTTGCCCGCGCTAGTGAACACTTCGGCGCCCGGCAGCGCGGCCACCGCCTGCGCGAGTTTCTCGCGTTCGTCGCGCAATTGCGCGGCCTGCGCATCGAGCACGCCGATGTGGTCGAGCAGGACATCAGCGGCGGCCTGCGTCAGCACGTTGGTGTTGTACGGCGGGCGAACCTTGTCGAACTCGGTCAGCCACGCAGGCTTGCCGACCAGGTAACCGAGGCGAATGCCGGCGAGGCCCAGCTTCGACACCGTGCGCATCACGACGACGTTGTCGAACTGGTCGGCGCGCGGCAGCCAGCTCTTCTGCGCGAACGGCTGATACGCCTCGTCGATCACGACGAGGCTCTTGCCCGCCGAGGCGATGATGCGCTCGATTTCGGCGTCATCGAACAGTGTGCCGGTCGGGTTGTTCGGATACGCGAGATAGATGATCGCCGGTTCATGCTCGGCGATCGCCGCGAGCATCGCGTCGGTATCGAGCGTGAAGTCGGCTTTGAGCGGCACGCCGACGAATTCGAGATTGGCCAGCTTCGCCGACATCTGATACATGACGAAGCCCGGCACCGGCGCGAGCACCTTCGCGCCCGGCTTCGCGCACGCGACCGACATGATGCTGATGATTTCATCCGAGCCATTGCCGAGCAGCACGTCGCACCCCGTCGGCACGCCCATCACGTGACGAATGCGCTCGATCAACTGCTCGGGGCGCGGCGCCGGATAACGGTTCAACGCGACGCCGGCCAGACGCTCGCCGAGATGCGCGGCAAGTTCCGGCGGCAGCGGAAACGGGTTTTCCATCGCGTCGAGCTTGATGAAGCCGGTGGCGTCCGGAACCGGATAGCTCGTCATTGCGAGCACGTCGCTGCGGATGATGTCTTGAGGTGTCGTCATAGGTTCGGGGGCCGGGCCGTGCGAAAGACGCGGGGTCGGCGTCGTCGGCGTGGGGCGCTCGGGTTGGTCTCTGTCGTCGTTATTGAATGGGGCGGGTGGGCTCGAGCCGTCGCTCGAGCGAGTGGAGGAAGCCGGAAACATGGAAGCCGGTCGATGCGGCGGCGGTTGCCGCCCTCGCCGCTTCGCCTGCTTCCGCTTACGCCTGCTTGAGTTCCGCCGCGCGCCAGCGCGATCAGCGCTCCGCCTCAGCCGCGTTCGTTGGTGTTCTGCCGCATCCGGTATTCGGCGCTGCGTGCGTGCGCTTGCAGACCTTCGCCGTATGCCAGTTCCGCGGCAATCTCGCCGAGCGTCTGCGCACCTTCCGCGCTGACCTCGATCAGGCTCGAACGCTTGAAGAAATCATAGACGCCGAGCGGCGACGAAAACCGTGCGGTTCGCGACGTCGGCAGCACGTGATTCGGGCCCGCGCAGTAGTCGCCGAGGCTCTCGCTCGTGTAACGGCCAAGGAAGATCGCGCCTGCGTGACGGATCTGCTGCGCCCACTGATGCGGCTCCAGCGCCGAAATTTCAAGGTGCTCCGGCGCGATGTCGTTGGCGATCGCGCAGGCCTCGGCCATGTCGCGCACCTTGATCAGCGCGCCGCGGTTTTCGAGCGACGTGCGGATCACTTCGCGGCGCGGCAGGGTGGGCAGCAGTTCGTCGATCGCTTCCTGCACGCGCGCGATGAACGCGTCGTCGGGGCACAGCAGGATCGACTGCGCGAGCTCGTCGTGCTCGGCTTGCGAAAACAGGTCCATCGCGACCCAGCGCGGGTCGGTCGTGCCGTCGCACAACACGAGGATTTCCGACGGCCCGGCGATCATGTCGATGCCGACCGTGCCGAACACGCGACGCTTGGCCGACGCGACGTACGCGTTGCCGGGGCCGCAGATCTTGTCGACCGCGGGCACGGTCGGCGTGCCGTACGCGAGCGCAGCTACCGCCTGCGCGCCGCCGATCGTGAACACGCGATCGACGCCACCCAGCAGAGCCGCCGCGAGCACGAGCGGATTCTTCACGCCTTCCGGCGTCGGCACGACCATCACGATTTCGCGCACGCCAGCCACCCGCGCCGGAATCGCGTTCATCAGCACCGACGACGGATACGCGGCCTTGCCACCCGGCACGTAGATCCCCGCGCGATCGAGCGGCGTGACCTTCTGGCCGAGCACGGTGCCGTCCGCTTCGGTGTACTGCCAGCTATGGCTGCCGCACTCGATCTTCTGCTTCTCGTGATAGCCGCGCACGCGTGCCGCCGCCGCTTCGAGCGACGCGCGCCGCTTCGGCTCGAGACTTTCGAGCGCCGCCTCGAGTTCGGCCATCGGCAGTTCGAGCTCGGCCACGCTTTTGGCATCGACGCGATCGAAGCGATTCGTGTACTCGAGCACCGCCTCGTCGCCGCGCGCCTTCACGTCGTTCAGAATCTGCGCGACCGCGCGCTCGATGGCTTCGTCTTCGCTCGCCTCGAACGCGAGCACCGCATGCAGCGACTTGTGGAAGTCGCGAGCGGTGGAATCGAGTTTGCGAATCTTGGTAGACATACAGGTATCCGTTTCGGTAAGGCGCGCTATCAGTGCAACGTCATATTGCCATCGTCAGTCAGGCCGCCGGGGCCGCGGTTTTCGACGAAGCATTGGCAAACGCGTCGAGAATCGGCCGCAACGCGGCGCGTTTGAGCTTCAGCGCTGCCTGGTTCACGACGAGACGCGACGAAATCTGCATGATCTCCTCCACCTCGACCAGATTGTTCGCGCGCAGCGTATTGCCCGAGCTGACCAGGTCGACGATCGCGTCGGCGAGACCAACCAGCGGAGCGAGTTCCATCGAACCGTACAGCTTGATCAGATCGACGTGAACGCCCTTGGCGGCAAAATGCTCACGAGCGGTTTCAACATACTTGGTCGCGACCCGCAGACGCGCGCCCTGGCGCACCGCGTTCGCATAATCGAAACCGGCTGCGACCGCGACCGACATGCGGCAACGCGCGATGTCCAGATCCACCGGCTGATACAGGCCGCTGCCGCCATGCTCGAGCAGCACGTCCTTGCCGGCCACGCCGAAGTCGGCCGCGCCGTACTCGACATAGGTCGGCACGTCGGTCGCGCGCACGACGATCACGCGCAGGTTCGGGTCGGTGGTCGGCAGAATCAGCTTGCGCGAGCTCTCCGGATCTTCCGCTACCTCGATGCCGGCCGCCGCGAGCAGCGGCAGCGTTTCCTCGAAGATACGCCCTTTCGACAACGCGAGCGTGAGCGGCGCGCTGACCGCCGGCGACGACGACGTTTGCGGCATCGAACTCATGCCCCGCTCCCGGAAACCCGGCGCACCTTCGCGCCGATCGCATTGAGCTTCGCTTCCATGCGGTCGTAGCCGCGATCGAGGTGATAGATGCGGTCGATCAGCGTCTCGCCCTCGGCGCGCAGCGCGGCGATCACAAGACTCGCGGACGCGCGCAGATCGGTGGCCATCACCTTCGCGCCGGACAGTTTTTCGACGCCGGTTACGAGCGCGGTGTTGCCGTCGATCGTGATGCTCGCGCCGAGACGGTTCAGCTCCTGGACGTGCATGAAACGGTTTTCGAAGATCGTCTCCACGACTTGCGACGTACCGTCCGCGATCGTGTTGAGCGCCATGAACTGCGCCTGCATGTCGGTCGGAAACGCCGGGTATTCGGAGGTACGGAACGTGACCGCGCTCGGGCGCTTGTCCATGCGCACGCGCATCCAGTCGTCGCCTTCCTCGACCGTGACGCCCGCTTCGCGCAGCTTTTCGGTGACGGCTTCGAGCAGCAGCGGACGCATCTTGCGCAGCATGACGTCGCCGCCGGCCGCCGCGACCGCGCACAGGAAAGTGCCCGCTTCGATGCGGTCCGGAATCACCGTGTGCTTCGCACCGTGCAGCTTGTCGACGCCATGGATCACCAGACGGTCGGTGCCGATGCCTTCGATCTTCGCGCCCATCGCGACGAGCAGATGCGCGAGGTCGACCACTTCGGGTTCGCGCGCTGCGTTCTCGATGACCGTCTCGCCTTCGGCGAGCACCGCCGCCATCAGCAGGTTCTCGGTACCGGTCACGGTGATCATGTCGGTGACGATGCGCGCGCCCTTCAGACGCTTCGCGCGCGCTTCGATGAAGCCGTGCTCGATCGTGATCTCGGCGCCCATCGCCTGCAGACCCTTGATGTGCTGATCGACCGGACGCGCGCCGATCGCGCAGCCGCCCGGCAGCGACACGCGCGCATGACCGAAGCGCGCGACGAGCGGACCGAGCACGAGGATCGACGCGCGCATCGTCTTCACCATTTCGTACGGCGCGACGAGGTTGTCGACCTTCGACGCGTCGAGCGCGACGCGCCCTTCGCCGGCCTCGATACGCACGCCCATCTGGCCGAGCAACTTGAGCATCGTGCGCACGTCCTGGAGATCGGGCACGTTCTCCAGATGCACCGGATCGGCGCTCAGCAAACCCGCGCACAGGATCGGCAATGCCGCGTTTTTCGCACCCGAGACGACAACTTCACCGGAGAGCGGGTAGCCACCTTCAATGATGAGTTTATCCATGCCTGTCGGTTCCTGATCGGCCCGGTTCGCGTCCGGACCTGCTTTGTCTGTGTTCGGCGCGCCGCTAGCGGTGTCGCGCCCTTCCTGAGTAATTCGCACTAAATTTCCAGATTACGCGTTCTGCCATTCGGCGGGCGTCAGCGTCTTCATGCTGAGCGCGTGGATTTCTTCGCGCATGCGGTCGCCGAGCGCCGCATACACGAGTTGGTGACGCTGGATCAGGCGCTTGCCTTCGAAGTTCGGCGAGACGATCGTCGCAAAGAAATGCTGACCGTCGCCTTCGACTTCGAGATGCTCGCACGCGAGTCCAGCTGCAATGTACTGTTTGACCTGTTCGGGAGTCGGCAACATGAGAGAAGCTCCTCGTCAGTGGCGCAGCTTGTAGCCGGTAGCGAGCATGCGCATCGCCACGGCGGCCAGCACCACGAAGAAACCGGCGACGATCGCGAGGCTCACCAGCGGGTCGATATCCGACACGCCGAAAAAACCATAGCGAAAGCCGTCGATCATGTAGAAAAACGGATTGAGCCGCGATACTTCGCGCCATACGGGCGGCAGCGTATGCGTCGAGTAGAACACGCCCGACAGGAACGTGAGCGGCATGATCAGAAAGTTCTGGAACGCGGCGAGCTGGTCGAACTTCTCGGCCCAGATGCCGGCGATCAGACCCAGCGTGCCGAGAATCGCCGAGCCGAACATCGCGAACACGATGATGTAGAGCGGCGCGGTGAAGGCGAGCGGCACGAACCAGATCGTCACGATGAACACGCCGAAGCCGACACACAGCCCGCGCGCCACGGCCGCGAGCACGTAGGCCGCGAACATCTCGTGGTGCGACAGCGGCGGCAGCAGCACGAACACGAGGTTGCCGGTGATCTTCGATTGAATCAGCGACGAAGAACTATTCGCGAACGCGTTCTGCAGCACGCTCATCATCACGAGGCCCGGAATCAGGAAGCTCGTGTATTCGACGCCCGGATAGACCTGCACGTGGCCGCGCAGCGCGTGGCCGAAGATGGTCAGGTAAAGCAGCGCGGTGATGACCGGCGCGAGCACGGTCTGGAACGACACCTTCCAGAAGCGCAGCAGTTCTTTGTAAAACAGCGTGCTAAATCCACTGTACCCGCTCATGCAAGCCCCTCGATCACTTCTGGACCGTTCATCACCTGAACGAATACGTCTTCGAGGTCGGCCTTGCGGACCTCGATTTCTTCGAATGTACAACCGGCCGCGCGGCAGTGCGCGAGGATGCGCTCGACGTCGTCGTAGCTCGTCAGGCGCAGCAGATGCTGGCGGCCATTGCCGTTGCCGGCGCCGCTTTCCGCCTCGAGCGGACGCAGTTCGGCGGGCAGCACGCCCTGCGCGAAGCGCACGAACAGTTGCATGCCGGCGAAACGCTGCAGCAGTGTGCTGGTGCGATCGAGCGCGACGACCTCGCCACGGCGCAGCATCGCGATGCGGTCGCACAACGATTCGGCTTCTTCCAGATAGTGCGTGGTCAGCACGATCGTGTGGCCTTCGCGATTCAGGCGCGAGATGAACTTCCACAGCGTCTGGCGCAACTCGACGTCGACACCCGCGGTCGGCTCGTCGAGCACGATCACCGGCGGGCGGTGCACGAGCGCCTGCGCGACCAGCACGCGGCGTTTCATGCCGCCCGACAGCGCGCGCATGTTGGCATCGGCCTTTTCGGTGAGATCGAGATTGGCCATGATCTCGTCGATCCACGCGTCGTTGTTGCGCAGCCCGTAGTAGCCGGACTGGATGCGCAAGGTTTCGCGCACCGTGAAGAACGGATCGAACACGAGCTCCTGCGGCACCACGCCGAGCGCGCGGCGCGCGTTGCGGAAATCGTCGACGACGTCGTGACCGCGCACCGCGATGCTGCCTTCGTCGGCGCGCGCGAGACCCGCGAGTATGCTGATGAGCGTCGTCTTGCCCGCGCCGTTCGGACCGAGCAGTCCGAAGAACTCGCCTTCTTCGACCGTGAGGCTGACGCCCTTGAGCGCCTGCAAGTCCTTGTAGCGCTTCTTGACGTTACGAATTTCTATGGCTGACATGACTATGGGCCGCGTGCGTCGCGGCGCCTGAAGTAGCCCCAATGGAGCTTGGGGACGCGCAAATGCTGGAAGAAACGGGAACCGGGGCCGATTAGGGGGCCAGTTCGACGCCCCAAAAAAACGTTTGATTATAGGGCAAAAACTGACACCCCCGGCCTGGCCGGAAGGGGGAGACGACGCTAGAGGAGCGTCAATGTCGCGCTGACGCAACCATGCTGGAGGCGCCAGAAGAGAGAAGCGTATCGACGCCGTAGGCCTGCGCGAGACTGGCGAGCCCAGCCGGCAGATTGACGATTTCGAACTTGCCGCCGCGCGCCGCCGCGGCCCGCACCCACGCGAGCAGGACGGCGAGCGCCGACGAATCGAATTGCGTGAGCGGCGCGCAATCGACGCCGCCCGCACCCGCCGCGATGCGTTGCAGACCTGCCCCGAGCGCGGCCTTCGCGCTCGCGTGGGTCAGCGTCGTGCCGCTGTCGAAGCGGTTCGCAACCGGGTTCAGCACGTCGCTCACGACTGCTTGCCCGCGGCGAGTTGCTGATTGCGCTGCGTGAGGAACTGGATCAGTCCGTCCACGCCCTTCTGCTGGATCTGCTCGTTGAACTGCTGCTGATACGCCTGGATCAGCCACGCGCCGAGCACGTTGATGTCATACACGCGCCAGCCCTGCGCCGTCTTGTACAGGCGGTAGTCGAGTTCGATCGGCTGGCCGTTGTTCATCACGACCGAGCGCACCACCGTGTCGGTGTCGTCCGGGTTCATGCGGAACGGCTTGTACTGGATCTGCTGGTCGCGCACCTGCGCGAGCGCGCCCGCGTACGTGCGGATCAGCAGCATCTTGAACTGCTCGACCACCTGGTTCTGCTGTTCGGGCGTCGCGGTGCGCCAGTTACGGCCCATCGCGAGTTGGGTGGTGCGGCGGAAATCGGTGTACGGCAGGATCTTTTCGTTGACGAGCGCCGTGATGTGCGTGATGTCGCCCTGCTGGATCGACTTGTCGCCCCGAATCGCGTCCATCACCTGCTGGGTGACGGTCTTGATCAGCGCGTCGGGCGCGTTGGTGTCGACGGTTTGCGCCGATGCGCCCGCGCTGATGAACGAAAACAACGCGGCAAACAACGGAATCAGGAAGAATTTTTTCATATCGAGCTTTGCCTCAAAAATAATGCAACAGTTTGAACCGACCTTATCACGCGAGTTCGACGGCAATCCATGCGCGAACTGCGAGAGTCGTATCGATCTGTTACGGCTGCACGTTCAATGCAATCTTAAGGACGGGAAGTTGAAGCGCGTGGGCGGCACCAACTGACCGGCCGGAATTTGCGTTTCCGGGCCGCCTTTCAGGTCGAGAGGCGGTGTTTCGGCGCCCGACGCGGCCTCCGGTGCCGACGCGCCTTGCGGCGTGCCCACGGCCGCGCCGGATGCGGGAGCCGGCTTGGCCGGCGCACCTGACGCGCCCGTCTCGCCTTCGTCGTACTTCGGCAGCGGCGCTTCCTCGTCGTAGCTCGGCAGTTCCTGCGGACGCCGGCGGTTATCCGACAACAGATACTGCCGGCGCTGCAGATACGCGTTACGCACGAACGAGTATTTGTCGAGCGCCGCGCCTTCCAGCAGGTTGCTCGCTCCGAGCAGGTTCGCGCGCGTGTTGACGATGTTCAGGCCATACAGCGCCCAACTCAGACCCGGCGGGTCGACGTAGCTGATCGGGTTCACGTAGTAGTTGCCGAGCGAGCCGACCGCATCGCGCACCGTGCTCGGCCCGAACAGCGGCAGCACCAGATAGGGGCCCGCCGGCACGCCGTAGTGGCCGAGCGTCAGACCGAGGTCGTTGTCGTGCTTCGGGAGCTTCGCGAGCGTCGCGACGTCGAACAGGCCGCCGACGCCGAACAACGTGTTGATCACGATCCGCATGATGTCGGACACGCCGTCGGTGATGCGCAGCTGCAGCAGGTTGTTCGCCGCGATATAGACGTCGCCGATGTTCGAGAAAAAGTTCGTCACGCTGTCGCGAACCGGCTGCGGCGTGACCCGAACGTAGCCCTGCGCAACCGGCTTCAGCGCGTACTGGTCGATCTTGTCGTTGACGGTGAAGATCGTACGGTTCAGCCCTTCGAACGGGTCGCCCTTGGTAGGCGTCTGCACGGTCGTGCAACCGGCGAGCAGCGCAGCCGCCACGGTGACCTTGCCGAACTGTAGGACGCGCGCGCCGCTGCGCGCGGTCTGCAGTGTCGTCTGCATCTGATTCTCCTTGTTGGCCTTACTGGCCGGCAGCGCCGGAGGCCGGCGCGCCCGGCGCCGGTGCAGGGGCGGATGCGGCGGGCTTCGCCGCGCCGGAATCCGCGGCCTTGCTATACAGGAACTGGCCGATCAGGTTTTCCAGCACGATCGCCGATTGCGTCATCGAGATCGTATCGCCGGCCTTCAGCATTTCCGAGTCGCCCCCCGGCTCGAGCCCGATGTACTGCTCGCCGAGCAGACCCGAGGTCAGGATCTTCGCCGAAGTGTCCCTCGGAAACTGATATTGCTTGTCGATATCGATCGTGACGAGCGCCTGGTAGGTGTTGCTGTCGAAGCCGATCGACGCGACCCGGCCTACCGTCACGCCGGCGCTCTTCACCGGCGCGCGCGGCTTCAGCCCGCCGATGTTGTCGAACTTCAGCTTGACCGGGTAGGTTGCCTGGAACGACAACGAGCTCATATTGCCGGCCTTCAGCGCAAGAAACAGCAACGCCGCGAAACCCAGCACCACGAACAGGCCGACCCAAAAGTCGAGAACATTCTTTTTCATCGTCATCCCAAAGTGAATCCGCCGCGCCGCCGCCACCTCCCGCCGTGCGCGGCGCATCATGCACCGCCGGCAGCCGGCATGCTGCGCGGTCTTAGCTGAACATTAGTGCGGTCAGCAGGAAATCGAGCCCGAGCACCGCGAGCGACGCGTACACGACCGTGCGGGTCGTCGCGCGCGACACGCCTTCCGGCGTCGGCTTCGCCTCGTAGCCCTGATACAGCGCGACGAAGGTCACCGCGAGGCCGAACACCACACTCTTGACGACCCCGGCGCCGACATCGCGCCACACGTCGACGCCGCTTTGCATCTGCGACCAGAACGCGCCGGCATCGACGCCGATCAGCAGCACGCCCACCACGTAACCGCCCAGAACGCCGACCGCGCTGAAGATCGCGGCGAGGATCGGCATCGACACGATGCCGGCCCACAGGCGCGGCGCGATCACGACCTTGACCGGATCGACGGCCATCATTTCCATCGCGGTAAGCTGCTCGCCCGCCTTCATCAGGCCGATTTCGGCGGTCAGCGACGTGCCCGCGCGCCCGGCAAACAGCAGCGCGGTCACGACCGGCCCGAGCTCGCGCACGAGCGACAGCGCGACCAGCAACCCGAGCGCCTGCTCGGAGCCATAACGGTTCAGCGTGTAATAGCCCTGCAACCCGAGCACGAAGCCGACGAACAGCCCCGACACCGCGATGATCACGAGCGAATAATTACCGACGAAGTGGATCTGCTTCGTGACAAGACGCGGGCGGCGCAGCAGCGGGAAAAATTCGAGCACGAGCCGCAGGAAGAAGCGCGTCGCGTAACCGGCGGTGCCGAGCCCGGTGATGACCGAGCGACCGATCGTACTGATCATGACTGGCCTCCGCCGATGCCGAAGTCCGCCGCGAGCGGCGTCTGCGCCGGATAGTGGAATCTGAACGGGCCGTCCGGCGCGCCGTCGATGAACTGCCGCACGGTCGGATCGGTCGACGCGCGCAGTTCGTCGGGCGTGCCTTCGGCGAGCACACCGCCGTTGGACAGGAAGTACACGTAGTCGGCGATCGCGAATGATTCCGGCACGTCGTGCGTGACGAGAATCGACGTGGCGCCGAGCGCCCGGTTCAGCGTGCGGATCAGGTTCGCGGTGATGCCGAGCGAGATTGGGTCGAGACCGGCGAACGGCTCGTCGTACATCATCAGTTCGGGGTCGAGCGCGATTGCGCGCGCAAGCGCCACGCGCCGCGCCATGCCGCCGGAAATCTCGGACGGCAGCAGGTCGCGCGCGCCGCGCAGGCCGACCGCGTTGAGCTTCATCAGCACGAGGTCGCGCAGCAGTTCTTCGGGGAGATCGGTATGCTCGCGAAGCGAGAAGGCGACGTTTTCGAACACTGACATGTCGGTGAACAGCGCGCCGAACTGGAACAGCATGCCCATCTTGCGGCGCAGCGCGTAAAGGCCTTCACGCGTCTGCTCGCCGATGTCCTCGCCATGGAACAGCACCTGGCCGCGCTGGGCGCGCACGAGGCCGCCGATCAGCCGCAGCACCGTGGTCTTGCCGCAACCCGAGCCGCCCATGACCGCGACGACCTGACCGCGACGAAAGCGCAGATTCAGATTCGACAGGACGAGCCGGTCGCCGTAACCGAAGTCGACGTCGCGCAGCTCGAGTAAGGTCTCGGGATAGGAAGGCACCAAACTGACAATCCTTTTACAGGGAAGGCCGAATTATAGGGCCATCGTGCAAAAGCTGCCGTGAGGTGCCCCGTTCCTTGACTATGCCTGACGATTATTGCGTAAACGTGTGTTGCAGTGCAGAAACGGCGGCGGCCGGGTCGGCCGCTTCCGTCACCGCGCGCACCACGGCCGCGCAGCCGACGCCGGTCGCGAGCACGTCCGGCAGCACCTGCAGATCGATCCCGCCGATCGCGACGAGCGGCACCACGCCGTCGAGCAGCCGCACATAGCGTGCGAGGCGGCGCAAGCCCTGCGGCGCGGTCGGCATGACCTTGGTCGTGGTCGGGAACACGGCGCCCAACGCAATGTAGCTCGGCCGGAAATGCAGCGCCTTCAGCATCTCGTAGAAGCCATGAGTGGACAGGCCCAGGCGGATGCCCGCGTCGGCCAGCGCGGACAGATCCGCGGTATGCACGTCTTCCTGGCCGAGGTGCACGCCGTATGCGCCCTCCTCGAGCGCCGCCAGCCAGTGATCGTTGATGAACACCTGCGCGTCGTGCGCGCGGCCGGCCGCCACGCAGCGCGCGATTTCGCGCTTCAGTTCGTCGACGGGTTCGGCCGACTTGCGGCGCAACTGCACCGTCTTCACGCCGAAGCCGACCACCCGTTCGACCCAGTCCGCGGTCGGCAACACCGGATACAGGCCGAGCCTTGCCGGGCAGCGCGGGAACGCCTTGGCGGGTGCCGCCGGCAGGTCGGTAAGGCGCGGAAAGCGAGCGAGGTCGGCCGGGAAAGCATCGTCGGCGCGGGTCTCGTCGCCATCGCGCCACGCGAGCGCGAGCACCAGCGCGTCGTGCGGATCGAAACCGCAGTCGAGGAACGCGGCAAGCGCGGCAATCCAGTCTTCCGCCAGATGGCCTTCGAGGCCGTACTTCTCGCCACCCAGATGCAGCGTCGCGCGGTTTTCCGCGGCGACGATCACGCCCGCACCCCGCGTCAGCCAGCGCGCGATCTGCTCGCCGTGCTGCTGTGCGTCGGCGATCACGATCAGGTCGCCACCGTTCGGTTCGTCGGGTGCGATCAGGCAGATGCGCCACGGCGCGTGCGTCGGCGGCCAGTCGCCGAGACGTGCGCGGATGCGCTCGGCGGCTTCGATGAGTTCGTCGGCCGTCGGCCAGAACAGATCGCGGTCCTTCAGCGTCAACGACTGAGTCATGCGGCACCTCCATCCTGATGCCAGAACGGCATGCCGATCACCGGCGTGCTCGCGTGCGCGCTCTCGCGCTCGGCCATCGGGCCCGCGAGATACGCTTGCCGGCCCGCCTCGACGCCCAGCGCGAACGCGCGCGCCATCGCGTCGGGGTGCGTCGCCTGCGACACGGCCGTGTTCAGCAGCACGCCGTCGAAGCCCCACTCCATCACCTGGGCCGCATGCGACGGCACGCCGAGCCCGGCGTCGACGATCAGCGGCACGTCCGGCAGCCGCTCGCGCAACACGCGCAGCCCGTATGGATTGATCACGCCCTTGCCGGTGCCGATCGGCGCGCCCCACGGCATCAGCGCCTCGCAGCCGGCGTCGAGCAGACGGCGGCCGATCACCAGATCTTCGGTGCAGTACGGCAGCACCTTGAAGCCATCCTTGACGAGCCGCGCGGCGGCTTCGATCAGGCCGACCGGGTCGGGCTGCAGTGTGTAGTCGTCGCCGATCAGTTCGAGCTTGATCCACTCGGTCTCGAAGATTTCGCGCGCCATGTGCGCGGTCGTCACCGCTTCACCGACGCTCAGGCAACCCGCCGTGTTCGGCAGCAGCGGCACGCCATGGCGCTTGAGCAGATCGAAGAAGCCGGCTTCGGCGTGGCCCTCGTTCATCTGACGGCGCAGCGCGACCGTCACCATGCCGGGGCGCGCGGCGTCGATCGAATCGGACAGCGATTGCAGCGACGGATAGCGCGATGTGCCGAGCAGCACGCGGCTTGCAAAAGTTTGACCGTATAGCGTCAGCGCGTCGGCGGTCTCGTGAGAAGTCATTTGCATCATCCTGGTTTGCCCTCGCGGCTAGAACCGACCGCGTTGCGGCAATGGGTTTTCGGCGACGGTTGTTGCGTTCGGTAAGCGACAGGCTGGCGCGGTCGCGCTCAGCCGCCCGCGACCGGCTGCACGACGTCGAGCCGGTCGCCCGTTTGCAACGCGCGCGCCGCATGCTGCGCACGCGCGACGAAATCGCCGTTGAGCGCGACCGCGAACGGCGGACGCGCGCCAAAGGCGGCGAGCGCATCGGCGACGGTCGCGCCCTCGGGCAGCGACAACGGCTTCTGATTGATATGAATGTCCATGGTGTTCGAATACGGTTCAATCGATGGCGCAAGCGGCATCGCGCGCGGCACGTCGGCCGCTACGCTCGGGCCGGCTCGCGCGCGAAATGCTGCTGGAACAGCTCGCTCCAGCGTGAGTCGCGCCGCCAGCCGGCGAATGCGTCGGCATCACCGACGCGGCCGTCGAGCAGCGCGCTCGCGAAGCGCACGGCTTCGTCGGCGACTTCGGGCGCGATCATATAGCCGTGCCGGTACAGGCCGTTCACGCGCAGCGTGCGCGCGCCGTCCCACAGCAGCGCGGGACGATGATCGGGCAAGGTCGGCCGGCACTGCGAATTCAGCTCGAGAATGCGCGCCTCGCCGAAGCCCGGGTGCACCGAAAACGCCGCGCTCAGCAACTCGAGCGCCGAACGCACGCTGACGGGCGACATGTCCTCGCCCTCCACCTCGGTCGCGCCGATCACGTAGAGGCCGTTCTGCTTCGGCGCGATATACAGCGGGTAACGCGGATGCAGTAGCCGCACCGGGCGCGTCAGCTGCAGGTGAGGCGCATGCACGCGCGCAACTTCGCCGCGGATGCCGCGCAGCGTCGGCAGCACCGGCTTCGCGCCGAGCCCGCGGCAATCGATGGTGATGCCGGCCTCGGGCAGCGACGCGTCGTCGATCGGCGTGTTCCAGTGCGTGTCGACGCCGCGCTCGGCAAGCCCGGCCGCAAGCGCGGACAGCACCTGGCGGTTGTCGAGCTGGCCTTCTCGCGGCAGCAGCCAGCCTTGGCTGAAGCGGCCGGCCAACGCGGGTTCGGCGGCGCCGAGCTGCGCGCCCGCCAACGCGACGAAGCCGCCGTCGAGCAACTCGGCCGGCGCGTTCGCACGCACGCGCCGCTCGAATAGCGGCGCCTCGGTGCGATCCGCGTGATGCCAGACGACGAGCGTGCCGTTGCGCTGGAAAAACACCGGCTCCGGCAGTTCGGCAAGCACGCGCGGCCAGCTTTCGAGCGAACTCGCGCCAAGCCGCGTAATCAGCAGCTCGGCGCTCGCGGCCTCTGCCAGCGGCGCGAGCATCGCGGCGGCGACCCACGCGGCAGCCTGCGAACCGGCGGCATCGCCGCGCTCGTAGAGCGCCACGCGATGCCCGTCGCCAGCGAGGCGCCACGCGACCAGGCGGCCGCACAGGCCGCCGCCGAGCACGGCGAAATCGGGTCGGGCGGGACAGTTCATCGCGCGCGCTCCGTTCGACTGCGGTGGGCAAAACCAGAACGGCACGGCTCGCCCGAGGCGGCGTGACGAAGGGAAAAATGCATGTCTGAAGAATAGGCGGTCATCGAGTCCTTTCCGTACGGCCAAAAACGCACGTACCCAGGACGAAACCGGCGGGTGAAGCCGGCCGGTACGACGTGCACATGTGAGCTGCGCTCGCCGCCCGGCGGGGAATGGAAGACGGTTGCTTCCGGAAACTTCCCGCGCCGGTATTACCCGGATCGGGTGCAAAGGGTCTCTCTCAGCCTCGCCGCCCCGGCATGAAAGTCATGCCGCCTGTGGGCGAAGCACCCCTGTTTCGTCGCAGGTCATTAGACCATAAAAGGCGCGGCGCCCGCAAACCCGCGCTCCGCGGTCGCCACCCCAATTTTGATCTGGCACCGTCTATCGAGATGCCGGTGCGAAGCGGCCCGGCGCTCTGGCACAATGCCGTGACCGGTGCCGCAAAAACGCGGTGCGCGCGGCGCTCGTGGCCGCATGCGTGGCGGCGGCCCCCCAACGGATGCCGGCCCCGAAAATTAATTTTCGCTTAAGGGCGTCACGCCAGAATCGGGCGCCCGTCCGGACTCGCGTTCATCGAGCGTGATGGCGCGATGCCCGGCCAGGTATCGCAGACCCGCGGCAGCCACGCCCTCGCAGAGGGGCCTGCTGTTCGCGGGATCGCCCGACATGGGTCAACCAGATTGGACCCGTACGCCGGAATGGCACTTCGGGTCAGCACTTCATCAGGATGCTCATGACACCACGTACTTCCGCCAGCCCCGCGCTGCCGCCCGACGAAAAGGTCTCCGCGTGGACCCTGATCAAGCCCTACTGGGTTTCCGAGGAACGAGGCATCGCGTGGGGGCTGCTCGTCACGATCATCGTGATGAACCTGCTCGTCGTCTGGATCAACGTACGCCTGAATAGCTGGAGCAGGGACTTCTACAACGCGCTGCAGGCGAAGAACGTCCACGACTTCCCGCACCTGCTGATGATCTTTACCGGACTCGCATTCGGTTTCATCATCCTCGCGGTGTATGGACGCTATCTGCGCCAGATGCTCGGCTTCCGCTGGCGCCAGTGGCTGACCACCCGCTACCTGAACGAGTGGCTCGACGACAGCGCGTTCTACCGCATCGAGCGCGACCGCCTCGCCGACAACCCCGACCAGCGGATCAGCGACGACCTGCAGTCGTTCGCGACCACCACGCTGTCGCTGACGCTCGATCTGCTGTCGACCGTCGTCACGCTCGTGTCGTTCATCACGATCCTGTGGTCGCTCGCGGGCGCGTTGAGCATCTCGCTCGGCGGCATGCCGCTGCAGATCCCCGGCTACATGGTGTGGGCCGCGGCGCTGTATGCGGTGGGCGGCTCGCTCGTCACGCAGAAGGTCGGCCATCCGCTCGTGTCGATCAACTATCAGGCGCAGAAAGTCGAGGCCGATTTCCGTTTCGGCTTGATCCGGCTGCGTGAGAACGCCGAGCAGATCGCGTTCTACAACGGCATGGAAACCGAGAAGACGAACGCGCGCACGCTGTTCGGCCGCATCCGCGACAACTGGTGGCAGGTGATGAAGTACACGAAGCGCCTCACCTTCGTGCTGAGCTTCTACGGCCAGATCGCGATCATTTTCCCGATCGTCGTCGCCTCGCCGCGCTACTTCGCGGGCGCGTTCACGTTCGGCGTGCTGATGCAGATTTCGAGCGCGTTCGGCACGGTCAGCGATTCGTTCTCGTGGTTCATCAACAGTTATACGAGCCTCGTCGAATGGCGCGCGACCGTGAACCGGTTGCGCGAATTCAAGCGCGTCGTGCATTCGCCGCGTCTGAAGGAATCGGTGTCGCCGGCCACGGAACACGGCGGCATCAATCTGCATTTCGTCGACAGCAACACGCTTACCACCGACGGCCTCCAGCTCGCGCTGCCCAATGGCAACCCACTGTCGCGCATCCGCGATATCGCGATCCGGCCGGGCTCGCGCTGGCTCGTGCGCGGTCCGTCGGGCGCCGGCAAGAGCACGCTGATGCGCGCGCTCGCGGGCCTGTGGCCGTTCGGCGACGGCTCGATCGACGCACCGGTCAACGCGCGCATGATGTTCATCCCGCAGGTCAGCTATATGCCGATCGGCACGCTGAAGGCGGCGCTCGCGTATCCGTCGGCGGCGGACACCTATAGCGACGACGAATGCAGCGACGCGCTCATCACCTGCCATCTGTCGGAATACGCGGACCGTCTGCAGGAAACGGCGCACTGGACTCGCGTGCTGTCGCCGGGTGAGCAGCAGCGCTTCGCCGCCGCGCGCGTGCTGCTGCACAAGCCGGACTACCTGTTCCTCGACGAAGCGACCAGCGCGCTCGACGCGGAAAACGAGTCGCGGCTCTATCGGCTGTTCACCGAGCGGTTGCCGAAGGCTGCGATCGTCAGCGTCGCACATCGCGAATCGCTCGCAGCGTTCCATGACGAAACGCTCGACGTCGAGCGTTCTTCCGAAGCGGTAGCGGCGTGAGCGACGCGAGCGGCGCTCACGTCAGCGAAGCGCACGGCGGCGCCGCACGCGTCGTGCTGATCACCGGCGCCGGTTCCGGCATCGGCGCGGCGCTCGCACGGCGCCTCGCGGCGCCGCATACGTCGTTGATGCTGCACGCGCGCGGCGCAGACGACGCCTCCCGTCGACGGCTCGTGCAGGTTGCCGCCGACTGCACGGCAAGCGGCGCACGCTGCGCGACCGGGTTCGGCGACCTCGCCGAGCGCGGCGCGGCGGAGCACGTGATCCATCAGACGCTCGCGAGCTTCGGCGCACTCGATCAACTGGTCGCGAACGCCGGCCATGCGCAGCGCCAAACGCTGGCCGCGCTCGATCCCGACACCTTCGGCGCCGCCTTCGCCGCGATGCCGGCCGCCTTCGCCGCGCTCGTGCGGCGCGCGATGCCCGCGCTCGAAACATCGAAGCGCGCTCGCGTGGTCGCCTTGAGTTCGTTCGTCGCGCATCGCTATCGCGCGGATGCGCCATTCGCCGCGACGGCGGCCGCGAAAGCGGCACTCGAAGCGCTTGCGAAAACGGCGGCCGCGGAGCTCGCGCCGCTCGGCGTGACCGTCAATTGCGTGGCGCCGGGCTACACGCGAAGGATCGCGGCCCAAGCGCCGACAACGCGGCCGTGTGGGCGCACGCCGCCGAAGCCACGCCGCTCGGTCATGTTGCCGAACCGGACGACGTCGCCGCGCTGATCGCATTCCTGCTGTCCGACGCGGCACGCCACATCACCGGCCAGGTGATTCACATCGATGGCGGCTTGACGCTCGGTTAAGCCTCGCCTGCGCGCCGGCGCCTCCGGGCGCAACATCCGGAAAGACACGAGAAGAGTTCGAAAGCATTTGCGGAGCGCGCAAGCTGTTCCGCGCTTTGAAAATGCCTGCGAGCAGCGACGATAGTCGTACGGGCCGCGCCATGCGTCGGCCGTCGTTGATGTCAGTCACGTCTTTCATCGCAACCGCTCTTCGGACTCCTCGCCCATGTCATTCGCTCGCCGTGTTTCACCTTTGCTCCCGTCTTTGCTCCCGCGCATCGCGCTCGCCTGCGGCGCGGCGCTGCTGCTCACGAACGCCGTCGATGCCGCGCAAACGACCGAGCCGAACCAACCCGCCGATATCTGCGCGGCGCTCACGCACATCGTCGATGCGAGCGATTTCCGGCGACTGCCAAACGAGACCGCCGCGCAACTGCCGGGCGTCTCCAATCCGGACGATTGCCGCGCCAGCCCGCACGCGTACGACTGCCACTGGCGCGCGCACTGGCAAGCCGACGGCGTCATCAACGATCCGCTCGAAGAACTCGGCGCCGACATCGCCGCCTGCTTTCCGCGCGTCGTGCACGACGTCAACACACCCGTGCGCCAGCATTTCGTCGTGACCACCGACGCCCGTCGCGTGAACGTCACCGCGAGCGTGCAAGGTCAGAACGAACTGCGACTGCGCGTGACGCGCTGAGCGCGCGGCCGTCGCTGCTTTTGATGCTCCATCGCATTTCGTGACCGGAATCGGGCGCTGCCTCATGACCTCGTCGCCGACCGTGCGCGCGCCAGCGGCAATCAGGCATTCGCGCCTGAGTCTGGTCGCCTCGCTGATATGCCGGCGTCGTTGCGCCCTCGCCGCCTTCGCCGCGACGCTGACGCTCGCGCTCGACGGCTGCGCCTGGACGCTGATCCAGGCCGCCGACGCCACCGGCTCCGTCATCCAGGCCGGCTACGCGATCGCGTCGAACTACTCGTCGCCGACCTTCGTCAACGGGCGGCCCGCGGATTTGCAGCACCTCTGCATCGAAGTGAACCCGGCGGTGTCGGTCGGCGATTTCGTGCCGGCGCTGCAGCTCGCGCTCGAGCGGCGCGGTATTCGTTCGGACGTCTACAATCCGGGCACCTCGCCGGCCGGCTGCGAAGCGCGGCTCGTCTACAACGCCGCGATCGACTATGGCCGCCGCTCGTTCAGCGACGAATCGATCCAGTACCTGTCGATCATCGATCTGACGCTGATCCAGAGCGGCCGCATTCTGGTCACCGCGCGCTATCAGACCGGCGGCCTGAACACCGACCGTTTTTCGTCGGCCTCGGTCAAGCTCGGCGGACTGATCGAGCGGATGGTGGTCGATCGGACCGATTTCCCGCGTCAAGCGCAGCAACAGCAGACCCTGCAAACCTCGCAGGCGTTCGCGCCGCCCCACTGAGTGCTCGCGGCTTTGCTTTCGCTTGCAGCGCCTTACACGGGAAAGGATTGGAAAGCGGTATACGCTTTGCGCGGCCCGTGCGCATCACTAAGATGACCTGAATGAACCAGACCATCCTGATCGTCGATGACGATCCCGTCGTACGCGAGCTCGTCGGCGAATATCTGCACGGCCGCGGCTTCAAGGTCGCCATGCTGGAAAATGGCTTGGCGTTGCAGCGCAGATTGCAGCAGGAGCGTCCCGCGCTCGTCGTGCTCGACATCATGATGCCGGAGCTCGACGGCATCAGCGCGCTGCGCGCCTTGCGTGTCGCCGGCGACGACATTCCCGTGATCCTGCTGACCGCGCGCGCCGATCCGATCGATCGCGTGATCGGCCTCGAACTCGGCGCCGACGACTATCTCGGCAAGCCTTTCGAACCGAGCGAGCTCGTCGCGCGGATTCGCACCGTGCTGCGGCGTCGCGGCTCGATCGCGCCGGGCGCGCCCGAACAGCGCGCGCCCTATCATTTCGGCCGCTTCGAAGTGAACTTCCCCGCGCGCGAACTGCGCCGCGACGGCGAACGCATCACGCTGCGTTCGAGCGAATTCGCGATGCTGAAGGTGTTCGTCACGCACGCGATGACCGTGCTCACGCGTGCGCAGCTGCTCGAAAAACTGCACGGCAATAGCGAAGCGCATCGCAACCGCAGTCTCGACGTATCGATCTGGCGCTTGCGTCGATTGATCGAAGTGGACCCGTCGGAACCGCGCTACGTGCAGACGGTGTGGGGACGCGGCTACGTGTTCGTGCCGGACGGCGAGATCGGCGCGGCCGAACGCGGACTTGCGCCGCCGCTCGGTTAGCGGCGCCTGATGGTCGAAGCCGGTTGATGCGGCCCACGCGTCGCACGTAACGCGCAGCGCGGTGTCGCGCGCACCGCGCTGACCCGGCTGACGGTCAAAACGTCAGCACACTCAGAAACATCCTCTGCAGCCAGCCCATCGTCGTCGCATCGTTGACCATGCCGAGGCCCGCCTGCTCGATGCGCGCGTTCGCGACCTTGCTCGACGCGACGTAATTGCCTGCTTCGATGTCCTTGGGATTGACGATGCCCGAGAGTCGAAGACGGTCGCGGGTCCCGCTCATCGCGATCACCTTCTCGCCTGACACGACGAGATTGCCGCCCGACACCGTGCCGATCACGGTCACGGCTAGCGTGCCCGTCATGTTACTGATGTCGCTCAGATTGCCCTGCCCTTTGTAGTCGGTGCTGGCAGAGCCGATGTTGAACAGTTTGGCGAGTCGCGCGGCGGCATTCGTCGATTGATCCGCGGCAGTCGCGGTGATGCTGCTCGTGCGGTTCGCCGACGCGCTGGCGCTGTTGTTGCCGCTATACGATTCGGACAGCCGGATCGTCAGCACGTCGCCGACGTGCTGCGCGCGCGGCGTCTCATACAGCAGCAGCGGCGCGCCGGCCTGATAGATCGCGCCTTGCGTGTTGACGTTCAACGGCGCGGACGCGAGCGGCGGCGCCATCGGCGTTTCGACGATCGACCTGGTCTGCGCGCTCGAACAGGCCGCGAGATAGCTCGCGGCGCCGAGCACGAGGGTGAGACGTAGCGCGGTCATGCTGGCTCCGTGGCGGAAAGGATGAAAGGAGTCGAAGTGAGGCGGCCTATCCGGACACCGCCCGGTTTCGGCGTTGGGTTCGCACCGGTAATCAGGGTTGCCTGGCAAACATCAGCCCGCGTCGGCGCCGCTCGCCTGCCATTGCCGCACGACCGCTTTCATCCACGCATCCGAGCCCTTCAGCAGATACGTGAGCGTGCCGTTGCGGCTGCCGGGCAGAAAGCACAGCGTGATCGAACTCACCGCGTTCTCCCATACGTACATCGGCATCGCGCCCGGCGCCGCCGCGTTGCGGGTCGCGAGACGCGGCGGCCCGTAACGATCCTCGAGCGCGTCGCGCAGATCCTCCGCGGTCAGCTCGTCGATCACGAACGACATCTCGTAGAGACGCAGCGCGCCCTGCCCGCCGATGCGCGCGAAGCGCATCACGTGTTCGAGCGCCGGCGCACCATCGACCACGGCCTGCGACACCGCCCAGCGTTCATCATCGCGATGCGCCCAGCGGCACGCGACGCTCAGGCTATCGTGGGACTTCAGCCGCATGCCGAGCGCTCCGGCCTGCACGTCCGTCTCGCAGATCGGCACGCTGCCGACCGGCGTCGCGCGCACGGTCGAGCCCGCGCGGAATTCGTCGATCGTGATGCCGAGCGCGACACCGCGAAACGAAAACGGCGCGTCCGGCGAGCGCCGCCGCGTATCGGTGACGACGCTATTCGATGCCACGCTGGCCGCCTTCGCACTGCGCGCGACGAGCTGTGCATGCGCGGCGCACGACAGCACGCCGCCGAGCAGCATCAGTGCACCAACCATCCGGGTAAGCGTCATGATTCAATCGATCGCGGAAGCGCACATGTCGAAAGGCGTCGCCGCCGCATGGCCGACGACCGGCAGCACTTTCAGGGTCGCCGCCGTGACCCGGCACGGCAGCGCCGCGGCGCCGCAGCCGCCGAGCGGCAACAGCAGCGCGCCGGCAACGAGCCACGCCACGGCGCGCCGCCGCTGCTCAGTAGTTCCGGATAACGGCACGCGGACCTCGCCGATTCAAGCAGTCGTGTTGACCAGACGGCCGATGAGCCCCGTGCCCGGCGCAGGCAGTGCAGGCTGCCCGAGCCCGGCGCTCTGCTGCGATTTCGCCGCTGCGCCCGTGGAGCTTGAACTGGCGGATTTCTCCGTGGCCGGCTTATTCGCCAGCGAGGAGAAAGGCGTGGTACTGAGCGTATTGTGGATCGTCATGATGGACCTCGCGAAGGTGCGCATTGCGCACCGGTGTCGGTTGAACGCCGCGTGCCGTCGTCCGAGGCAGCGGGCCTCGTTCGGCGTGCGGAGCGACTTGCTGCGGAACGAATCATCGCGCCGCGCGGGTGCCGACGATGGGCGAAGCAAAGCACGCTTTCGCGCGGTTGTTACGATCCGTTCCGTGGGCTTGCGAGGGCTTTCGAGTGCTTGCCAACTGTTGTCATCGCGTGCCTGTCGTCGCGCAGAGCCGGATCAGGCAGTGCTAAAGTAAGCGCTGCACCTTCGCTGATCCGCCCCGGCGCGAGCCCGCCAGCACCGAGCGGTGCACAGTAAGCGTTGGTAAGGAAATGCCCGGTCGCGCGTCGGGCGGGCCAGTCTAGAATTTCGCCATGAATCCACAGGTCCTTATCGTCGACGACGATCCGGTCGTACGCGATCTGCTTTGCAAATTTCTGCAGTCGAACGGCTTCGATGCGTCCGTGCTGCATGACGGCACCCATTTGCAGCGTCGTCTCGAGCGTGAGCGGCCGTCGGTCGTCGTGCTCGACATCATGATGCCGAACACCGACGGCCTGCGCGCGCTCACCGCGTTGCGCGCCGCCGGCGACGACATTCCGGTGATCTTCGTGACCGCGCGCGGCACGGTGGCCGACCGCATCGTCGGTCTGTCGCTCGGCGCGGACGACTATCTGACCAAGCCGTTCGATCCGCGCGAACTGCTCGTGCGGATCCAGACCGTGTTGCGCCGGCGCGGGCCGTCCACCACGAGCGCGCCCGAAGCACGCAAGCGCTATCGTTTCGGGCCATTCGAACTGGACTTCGCCACGCGCTCGCTGAGCCGCGACGACGCCAAGCTGCCGCTGCGCGACAGCGAATTCGCGCTGCTGAAGATCTTCGTCAACAATCCGTACAAGGTGCTGTCGCGCGTGCTGATTCACGATCTCGTGCATCGCGACAACCTCGCGTTCCGCGACCGTAGCCTCGACGTACCGATCTGGCGCCTGCGCCGCGTGATCGAGGACGACCCGTCGAACCCGTGCTACGTGCAAACGGTGCGCGGCAAGGGCTACGTGTTCGTGCCCGATGCCAACGGCACAGCCTTCGAGGACGGGGCCGCCCCGAGCGCATGAGAAATCCGCTGAACACGCTGTTCGGCAGAATGGCGTTGCTGTCGGCGGCGGTGCTGTTCGCGATTCAGGCGAGCTGGTTCGTGCTGGTGACGATGCAGCCGCCGCGCCATGAAATCGACGGCTTCGCGCGCGGCATTCTGCTCGTGCTGCAGGCGATCAACGGCGAGCCGATCAAGGGCGCCGCGCTCGCGCCGGCGATGCGCGTGCATCTGGTGCCCACCTGGAACATGCCGACCAGCGTGCATCTGCGCGAGCCGCACGAGCATATGGTGGTCGAACTGAGCCGGCACCTGCGTGAGAACCTGCCGGCCGGCACGCAGATCGCCGTCGACGATCTGCGTCCGCCGCAACTGTGGGTGCTGGTCCCGGGCAAGTCGAACTGGGTCGTCGTGCCGGTCGACCTGCCGCCGCCGCCGCGCTTTCTGATCGAATCGGTGTCGATGCTGGTCGCCGGGCTGATCCTGTCGTTGTTCGCGGTGTGGCAGATGCAACGGCCGTTGTCGCGCGTGGCCGATGCGTCGCGGGCGTTCGGCTCGGGCGGCCGGCCCCAACCCGTGCCGGTGCAGGGCCCGCGCGAGCTGCGTGAGCTGATCGGCTCATTCAACGACATGATGCGGCGCCTGAACGAAGCCGGCGACGACCAGGCGGTGATGCTCGCCGGCGTCGCGCACGATCTGAAGGCGCCGCTCACGCGCCTGAAGCTGCGCGCAAGCGTGCTGGTCGACGAAAACGAGCGCGCGGGCCTGATCCGCGACGTCGATTCCCTGACCAACATCGTCCAGCAGTTCCTCGAATTCGCGGGCCAATCGGCGGACGCCGGACCGCCCGTCGAAGTCGACGAGTTCTTGCGCGAGCAGTTTTCCTCGGGCGATTACGCGGAGGCCGCGGAAACCGCCGAAGCGGCGGACCCCGCCGAAACCCCGCTGTTCGCGCTCGATCTGCGCGCCGGCCCCTCGTTCACGCTGCCGCGCACGCTGCTCGACCGGCTCGTGACGAACCTCGTCGACAACGCGCTCGAACACGGCATGCCGCCGGTGGAAATCTCGACCGCGTGCGACGACCGTCATTGGACGATCAGCGTGCGCGACCACGGCGCCGGCATTCCCGACGACCGCATTGCCGCGGCGATGAAGCCGTTCGTGCGGCTCGACGCCGCGCGCGGCGGCGAAGGCCATTGCGGGCTCGGTCTCGCGATCGTCGCGCGGCTCGCGCACGATCGCGGTGGGCGCTGCCTCGTGCGCAATCACGCGCAGGGGGGGCTCGAAGTGCGGATCGAATCGCCGGTGGAGCCGGCGCTGTCGTAAGGATGCTCGCAGCCAAACGCGGCGCGGACCGGACACTTACCCGCCCTTACCGCATCGACTGTCGCGCGGGGTGCGGCCTTATAGTCGCCCCCGGCAACCTCGATGCAGCCCTTCCCGGTCCGCCCGCACCTCTGCGGCGGACTTTTTTTTGCGTTGTAAGGAAGGCCACCAAAGCGCGCCAGCGAAGCGCGTCAATGCACGAGCCGATTGCGCAGCGCGTCGACCGTCGCCGTGGAAAGGCCGAGGCCTTGCGTCAGGTAGCTCGCCATCGTGCCGTAGCTCGCCTGCACCTGGTCGAAGCCCGCCTGCAGATAGTTCTCGTCCACGTCGAGCAACGGCGCTCTCGCCGTCGCGATGGCCGCGCCTTCCTGCGCGCGCAGCGTGGTGGTTTGCGCGGCGATCGATGGCGCGAGATAGACGTTGCTGAGCAGGTAGTCCTGCATGATCACGTCGAGCGGAACGTTGGCGATGCTGAGCAGCAGCGCCGCCACCCAGCCCGCGCGATCCTTGCCCGCGTTCGAGTGGAATAGCTGCGCGCCCGTGCCGTCGGCGAGCGCGCCGAGCAGCGCGCCATAGGCGGCTCGCTGCGGGCCGCCCGTCACATACGCGCGCGCCTGCGCCTGCATGAACGCGACGGCGTCGACGGGAGAATCGACCGGGGGCGCGACGAAGTCGTTCATGCCGAGCACGTTCAGCGTCGAGGATGTCGCGCCGCTCGGCAGCACGTCGGCGGTGCGTGCGATTTCGGCGGGCGTGCGCAGGTCGTAGACCGACACGATACCGAGCTTGTCGAGCGTCGCCGTGTCGGTGCCGCTCAGCGTCAGCGCGTTCGCGCGATAGAACACGCCGCGCCGCATCTGTTTGCCGTCGACGGTCAGATAGCCGGCACCCGCGCCGCCGACATCGCGGAAGTTGCTGACCGACACGAGCCGCGGCGTAGCCGGCTGATCGGCTTCGAGACTACCGCCGCAGGCGGACAGCAGCGTGCTGCCGAAACCCGCGGCCAGCATCGCGCCGGCCGAGCCCCTCAGAAAGCGCCGCCGCGCCGCCGACGCTTCGCCGGGCATGCCGCGCTCCACGGGCACGGTCGTGCTCGCAAAGGCGCGGAAAGGCGAACGGTTTTTCGCGGTAACGGACATCGGGGGCGACAGGTGTATAGGAGGATTGCGTGGGGCAGCCGGGGCTGCAGACGCAGTTTAACGTTGACCAGGAAGTTTTGCGTTACATCGTAGGGGTTAGTAAGAAAAAAGAGGGACGGTTGGTCCACTGATTTCCGTTCCCTTGCGGTGCCTTATCGGCCGTTACCGCGCGCACGCCCTTTTTGACCCCAACTGGCCTCACGACGCCGCATCCCCATAGAATACGGACACCCTCCCATCCGGCCCCCGCAGGCACAAGAAAACCTGGAGACCACAACAAAACATGTCTTCTCTCCAATGGTTCACCGAGCTGACCCCGCGCGAGCGTCGCACGCTATTCGCCGGTTTCGGCGGATACGCGATCGACGCGTTCGACTTCATGATCTACTCGTTCCTCATTCCGACGCTGATCGCGACGTGGGGCATGAGCAAAAGCGAAGCAGGCATGGTCGCCACCAGCTCGCTGATTTCGTCGGCGATCGGCGGCTGGCTCGCCGGCATTCTTGCCGATCGCCACGGCCGCATCCGTGTATTGCAATGGACGATCGCCACCTTCGCGATCTTCACGTTCCTGTCTGGCTTCACGCAGTCGCTCTGGCAGTTGCTCGCCACGCGTACGTTGCAGGGCATCGGCTTCGGCGGTGAGTGGTCGGTCGTGACGATCATGATGGCCGAGACGATCCGCTCGCCACAGCATCGCGCCAAGGCGGTCGGCACCGTGCAGAGCAGCTGGTCGTTCGGCTGGGCGGCCGCGGCGATCGTCTACTGGGCGGCTTTCGCGCTGCTGCCCGAGCAGTACGCGTGGCGCGCGTGTTTCTGGGTTGGCCTGCTGCCCGTCGCATGGATCATCCATATCCGCCGCAACGTCAGCGACCCCGACATCTTTGTAGCGACGCGTCGCGCGCGCGAAAGCGGCATCAACACGTCGCACTTCATGCAGATCTTCTCAGCCGAGCATCTGAAGACAACTGTGCTCGGCAGCGCGCTGTGCACCGGCATGCTCGGCGGCTACTACGCGATCACGACGTGGCTGCCCACCTATCTGAAGACGGAGCGCCATCTGTCGGTGTTCAATACGAGCGGCTATCTGATCGTGCTGATCGTCGGTTCGTTCGCCGGCTATATCGTCGGCGCGATTCTGTGCGACAGGATCGGCCGGCGCGCGTCGTTCGTGCTGTTCGCGGTCGGCTCGTTCGTGCTCGGCATGGTCTACACGATGCTGCCGATCACCGACGCGATGATGCTCGCGCTCGGCTTTCCGCTCGGCATCGTCGTGCAGGGAATTTTCGCGGGCATCGGCGCGTATCTGTCGGAGCTGTATCCGAACGAAATCCGCGGCTCGGGACAAGGCTTCTGCTACAACCTCGGGCGCGGGCTCGGCTCGTTCTTTCCGATACTCGTCGGCACCTTCGCGCAGACGATGACGCTCGTGAAGGCGATGGGCATCGTCGCGGGCGCGGGGTATCTGCTCGTGATCGTCGCCGCGTTGTGCCTGCCGGAAACGAAGGGCAAGGTGCTAGGGGCGGCCGGCTCCGCCGCTTGAGATCGTCTGACACCGCAGTTCCCAATCATGAAAACGATCGTACTCGGCGGCGGCGTCATCGGCGTCGCCACTGCTTTTTATCTGTGCCAGCAAGGCTGCGACGTGACGGTGATCGAGCGCGAACCCGACGTCGCCCTGTCCACGAGTTTCGGCAACGCCGGCGTGATCGCGCCGGGCTACGTGACGCCATGGGCCGCGCCCGGCATGCCGGCGAAAATCCTCAAGTACCTGTTCAAGCCGGCCTCGCCGCTGATCTTCCGGCCGACGCTCGATCCGGCCCAATGGCACTGGATCGCGCGCTGGCTGCGCGAGTGCGACCTCGACCGCTTTCGCGTGAACAAGCAGCGTATGCAGCGCATCGCGTACTACAGCCGCGCTTGCCTGCACGAATTTCGCGGCCGTCATCCGTTCGATTACGGCCGCAGCCAGGGCTATCTGCAACTGTTTCGCAGCGAGTACGACGTCGAACTCGCGCAGCCGGCGCTCGCGGTGCTGCGCGATGCGGGCATCGTGCATCGGGAAGTCAGCGCCGCGCAGTGCGCGGAGATCGAGCCGGGTCTGCACTGGGCGCGTCAGGCGCCGTTCTCGGGCCTCTATCTGCCCGACGACGAAGCCGGCGACTGCGCGCGCTTCACCCGCGAACTGCGCGCGATCTGTGAACGCAATGGCGTGAGCTTTCGCTTCGACACGCGCGTCACGTCGCTCGATGTCGAGGGAGCGACGGCGCGCGGCGTGCATATTCAAAGCGAGCGGGGCGCGCAGACGCTGCCGGCCGACGCGGTGGTCGTCGCGCTCGGCGTCGATAGCGCGGCGCTGCTCGCGCCGCTCGGCGTGAAGGTGCCGCTCTATCCGGTGAAGGGCTATTCGGCCACGCTGCCTGTGACCGACGAGGAAAAAGCGCCACGGGCGGCACTGATGGACGAATCGCTGAAGACGGCGATCACGCGCTTCGGCAACAACCTGCGCATTGCGGGTACGGCGGAGCTCGGCAATCGCCAGACGACGTTGCGCGAGCAGGCGCTGCAAACGCTGCTCACGGTGCTGCGCGACTGGTTTCCGCACGCGGCCAATCCGACTTCCGCGCACTTCTGGGTCGGCCGCCGGCCGATGACGCCCGATGGCGCGCCGCTGCTCGGCCCGTGCAACATCGACAACTTATGGCTGAACCTCGGGCACGGCTCGACGGGCTGGGCGATGTCGATGGGCTCGGCGCGCGTGGTCGCGGATCTGATCGCGCAGCGCAATCCGGAGATCGATCTCGACGGTCTGACGCTCGCGCGCTATCGCCAATGAGGCGGACATAACGCACCGCGACGAGATAAAAGAAAACCGGGCTCCCCCTTTCAGGCGAGCCCGGTTTCTTTTTTACGGCATTGCTTTCCCGCTACCGGCGCACTTCATGGGGCGCCTTGTCGTCTCCACGTCTTCCTGCAAATCGTGGCCGGCGCGCGCGGCCTGGAACTCCAGGCACGCACACCGGCTGAAGACGCTTAACGCGGCAGTTCCGAATGCCCCATCAGGAACGCATCGACCGAACGTGCGCACTGACGGCCTTCGCGAATCGCCCACACCACGAGCGACTGGCCGCGGCGCATGTCGCCTGCCGTGAACACCTTGTTCACCGACGTGTAGTACGCCTTGTCGCCCTCGGTCGTGGCGCGCACGTTGCCGCGCGCATCCTTGTCGACGCCGAACGCTTCGAGCACCGGCGACACCGGCTGCGTGAAGCCCATCGCGAGCAGCACGAGGTCGGCCTTCATTTCGAATTCGGAGTTCGGCACTTCGACCATCTTGCCGTCCTTCCATTCGACGCGCGCGGCGATCAGCTTCTCGACCTTGCCGTTCTTGCCTTCGAGACGCTTGGTCGCGACCGCCCAGTCGCGCTCGCAGCCTTCCTCATGCGACGACGACGTGCGCAGCTTGATCGGCCAGTACGGCCATACGAGCGGCTTGTTCTCTTCTTCCGGCGGCTGCGGCAGCAGTTCGAACTGCGTGACGCTCTTCGCGCCGTGACGGTTCGACGTGCCCACACAGTCGGAACCGGTATCGCCGCCGCCGATCACGACGACGTGCTTGCCCTTCGCGACGAGCTGGTTCGGCACTTTGTCGCCGGCGTTGACCTTGTTCTGCTGCGGCAGGAATTCCATCGCGTAATACACGCCTTCGAGCTCGCGGCCCGGCACCGGCAGATCGCGCGGCATTTCGGAACCACCGGCGATCACGACCGCGTCGAACTGTTCGTTCAGTTCGGCCGGCGTGATGGTTTCCTTCGCCGTGTTGCCGATGTGCGCCGGCAGCGAGTCCGGCTTGCCGATGAACACGTTGGTGCGGAACGTCACGCCTTCGCCTTCCATCTGGCGCATGCGGCGGTCGATCTGCCACTTCTCCAGTTTGAAGTCGGGGATGCCATAACGCAGCAGGCCGCCGATCCGGTCGTTCTTCTCGAACACGGTCACGTCATGACCGGCGCGCGCGAGCTGCTGCGCGGCCGCGAGACCCGCGGGGCCCGAGCCGACCACGGCGACCTTCTTGCCGGTCTTGTGCTTCGGCGTTTGCGGCGCGACCCAGCCTTCGGTCCAGGCTTTGTCGATGATCGCGTGCTCGATCGACTTGATGCCGACCGGGTCGTCGTTGATGCCGAGCGTGCACGCCGCTTCGCACGGTGCCGGGCAGATGCGGCCCGTGAACTCGGGGAAGTTGTTGGTCGAATGCAGCACTTCGATCGCGTTCTTCCAGTCCTGACGGAACACCAGGTCGTTGAAGTCCGGGATGATGTTGTTGACCGGGCAGCCGTTGTTGCAGAACGGAATGCCGCAGTCCATGCAACGCGCGCCTTGAATCTTCGCTTCGTCGTCGGTCAGTGCCGCGACGAATTCCTTGTAGTGCTTCACACGCGTGAGCGGAGCCTCGTACGTCTCGTGGCGACGTTCGAACTCGAGAAAACCGGTTGCCTTGCCCATGTGGTTCTCTTCTCTATCTGTATCTAGGGGTAATCTGGACCCGCCGCGCTTCGATTGGTCGGAACGCGGCGGGTACGTCTAAAGTTGACTTCCGTGAAGGCAGCTCAGGCGGCGAGCACTTCGCTGTTCGCCTTCTTCGCGGCGAGTTCGCCGAGCGCGCGCTTGTATTCGGTCGGGAACACCTTCACGAACTGACGGCGTGCCGCGTCCCAGTTTTCGAGCAGCGCCTTCGCGCGCGGAGAGCCCGTGAACTGGAAGTGACGCTCGATGAGCCCCTTGAGCAGCGCTTCGTCGGTCGTGCCGCGATGCCACACGCCCTGATCGACCGTGCGCTCCTGTTCGGCCTGTTGCAGCACCGGTTCGAGCGCGACCATCGACTTGTTGCACTTGCTCGCGAACATGCCCTCCGGATCGAACACGTACGCGATGCCGCCCGACATACCGGCCGCGAAGTTACGGCCGGTCTCGCCGAGCACGACGACCGTGCCGCCCGTCATGTATTCGCAACCGTGGTCGCCCGTGCCTTCGACGACCGCCGTCGCGCCCGAGTTACGCACGCAGAATCGCTCGCCGGCCACGCCGCGGAAGAAGGCTTCGCCTTCGATCGCGCCGTACATCACCGTGTTGCCGCAGATGATGTTCTCTTCCGACTTGCCGCGGAAATCGTTGGTCGGACGGATGATGATGCGGCCGCCCGACAGGCCCTTGCCCACGTAGTCGTTGCCGTCGCCGACCAGATCCAGCGTGATGCCCTTCGCGAGGAACGCGCCGAAGCTCTGACCCGCGGTGCCCTTCAACTGGATGTGGATCGCGTCGTCCGCGAGTCCTTCGTGGCCGTACTTCTTCGCGATCGTGCCCGACAGCATCGCGCCGACCGTGCGGTTCACGTTGCGCACCGGCTGGATGAACGACACGTGCTCGCCCTTCTCGATCGCGGCCTTCGCCTTCTCGATCAGCGTGTGGTCGAGCGCGCGGTCGAGGCCGTGATCCTGCACGTCGACGTGCTTGCGCGCGACTTCAGCCGGCACTTGCGGCTGGTAGAACACACGCGAGAAGTCGAGGCCCTTCGCCTTCCAGTGCTCGATACCCTTCTTCGTGTCGAGCAGTTCCGCGCGACCGATCAGGTCGTCGAACTTGCGGATACCGAGTTGCGCCATGATTTCGCGCGCCTCTTCCGCAATGAAGAAGAAGAAGTTCACGACGTGTTCCGGCTGGCCCTGGAACTTCGCGCGCAGCACCGGATCTTGCGTCGCGACTCCGACCGGGCACGTGTTCAGATGGCACTTGCGCATCATGATGCAGCCTTCGACGACGAGCGGCGCCGTCGCGAAGCCGAACTCGTCAGCGCCGAGCAGCGCGCCGATCACGACGTCGCGGCCGGTCTTCATCTGACCGTCGGCCTGCACGCGGATACGGCCGCGCAGTTGGTTCAGCACCAGCGTCTGCTGCGTTTCGGCGAGACCCAGTTCCCACGGCGTGCCCGCATGCTTGATCGACGACAGCGGCGATGCACCCGTGCCGCCGTCATGACCGGCGATCACGACGTGGTCGGCCTTCGCCTTCGCGACACCCGCGGCAACCGTACCGACGCCCGACTCCGACACGAGCTTCACCGAGATGCTCGACGACGCGTTCACGTTCTTCAGATCGTGAATCAGCTGCGCCAGATCTTCGATCGAGTAGATGTCGTGGTGCGGCGGCGGCGAAATCAGGCCGACGCCCGGCACCGAGTACCGCAGCTTGCCGATGTAGTCCGACACCTTGTGACCCGGCAGCTGACCGCCTTCGCCCGGCTTCGCGCCCTGCGCCATCTTGATCTGGATCTGGTCGGCCGACGCGAGGTACTCCGCCGTCACGCCGAAGCGGCCCGACGCGACCTGCTTGATGCGCGAGCGCAGCGAATCGCCTTCCTTCAACGGAATGTCCACGACCACTTCGTCGCCGATCACGGACTTCATTGTGTCGCCGTTCCTGATCGGAATGCCGCGCAGTTCGTTGCGGTAACGGTTCGCGTCTTCACCGCCTTCACCGGTGTTCGACTTGCCGCCGATGCGGTTCATCGCGACGGCGAGCGTGGCGTGCGCTTCGGTGCTGATCGAGCCCATCGACATTGCGCCGGTCGCGAAACGCTTGACGATGTCCTTCGCCGGTTCGACTTCGTCGAGCGGGATCGCCTTGGTCGGATCGAACTTGAACTCGAACAGGCCGCGGAAGGTCATGTGGCGCTTGGTCTGATCGTTGATCAGATGCGCGTATTCCTTGTACGTCTGGTACGAGTTGCTGCGCGCCGAGTGCTGCAGCTTGGCGATCGCATCCGGCGTCCACATGTGTTCTTCGCCGCGCACGCGGTACGCGTACTCGCCGCCCGCGTCGAGCATGTTCGCGAGGACCGGGTTGTCGCCGAATGCTTCGCGATGCAAACGGATCGCTTCTTCCGCGACGTCGAACAGACCAATGCCGCCGACTTTCGACGACGTGCCGTGGAAGTACTTCGACACCAGATCCGCGGCGAGACCGACCGCTTCGAAAATCTGCGCGCCGGTGTACGACATGTAGGTCGAAATACCCATCTTCGACATGACCTTCTGCAGGCCCTTGCCGACTGCCTTCGTGAAGTTGTAGACCGCCTTCTCCGCCGACAGGTCGCCCTTCAGGCCGGCCGCGAGCTGGGTCAGCGTTTCCATCGCGAGGTACGGGTGCACGGCTTCCGCGCCATAGCCCGCGAGCAGCGCGAAGTGGTGCGTTTCACGCGCCGAACCGGTTTCGACGACGAGACCCGTGCTCGTGCGCAGACCCTGCTGCACGAGGTGCGTGTGGATCGCGGCCGTAGCGAGCAGCGCCGGAATCGCGACGTTGTCGCGGTCGGTCTTGCGGTCCGACACGATCAGCATGTTGTAGCCGGACTTGACCGCATCGACGGCTTCCGCGCACAGCGACGCAAGGCGTGCCTCGATGCCTTCCTTGCCCCAGGCGACCGGATAGCAGATGTTCAGTTCGTATGAGCTGAACTTGCCGCCCGTGTACTGATCGATCGCGCGGATCTTCGCGATGTCCTTGAAGTCGAGCACCGGCTGCGACACTTCGAGACGCATCGGCGGGTTGATGTTGTTCGTGTCGAGCAGGTTCGGCTTCGGGCCGATGAACGACACGAGCGACATCACCATGTTTTCACGGATCGGATCGATCGGCGGGTTCGTGACCTGCGCGAACAGCTGCTTGAAGTAGTGATAGAGCGTCTTGTTCTTGTTGGACATGACCGCGAGCGGCGAGTCGTTGCCCATCGAGCCGACGGCTTCCTCGCCCGCTTGCGCCATCGGCGCCATCAGGAACTTCAGGTCTTCCTGGGTGTAGCCGAACGCCTGCTGGCGATCCAGCAGCGCAGCAGCTTCGCGGCGTTCCGTCACGACGTCTTCGGCCTTCGCCTCGATCTCGTCGAGCTTGATGCGCACGGCGTCGATCCAGCTCTTGTACGGCTTGGCGTTCGCGAGGTTGTCCTTCAGTTCCTTGTCGTCGATGATGCGGCCGTGCTCCATGTCGATCAGGAACATCTTGCCCGGCTGCAGACGCCACTTCTTGACGATCTTCGACTCGGAAATAGGCAACGTGCCGGCTTCCGACGCCATGATGACGAGGTCGTCGTCGGTGACGATGTAGCGCGCCGGGCGCAGACCGTTACGGTCGAGCGTCGCGCCGATCTGGCGGCCGTCGGTGAACGCGATGGCGGCGGGGCCGTCCCACGGCTCCATCATGGCGGCGTGGTATTCGTAGAACGCGCGGCGATTTTCGTCCATCAGCGTGTGCTGTTCCCAGGCTTCCGGAATCATCATCATCATCGCGTGGACGAGCGGGTAGCCGGCCATCACCAGCAGTTCGAGACAGTTGTCGAACGATGCCGTATCCGATTGGCCCGGATAGATCAGCGGCCACAGCTTCGGCAGATCGTCGCCGAGTACGTGCGAGGCGATCGCGCCGGTACGCGCGTTCAGCCAGTTGACGTTGCCCTTCACCGTGTTGATTTCGCCGTTGTGGGCGATCATGCGGTACGGGTGAGCCAGTTCCCACGCCGGGAACGTGTTGGTCGAGAAGCGCTGGTGCACGAGTGCGAGCGCCGAGATGGTGCGGTCGTCCTGCAGGTCGCGGTAGTACACGCCGACCTGGCCCGCCAGCAGCAGACCCTTGTAGACGACCGTGCGCGCCGACATCGACGGCACGAAGTATTCCTTGCCGTGCTTGAGCTTCAGCGCCTGGATGCGATGGCTCGCGGTCTTGCGGATGATGTACAGCTTCCGCTCGAGCGCGTCGGTCACCATGATGTCCTTGCCGCGGCCGATAAAGATCTGGCGGATCAGCGGCTCGCTCGCCTTCACGGTCGGCGAGATCGGCATGGCGTGGTCGACCGGCACGTCGCGCCAGCCGAGCACGACCTGACCCTCGGCCTTCACCGTGCGCTCGAGCTCCTGTTCGCAGGCGATGCGCGACGCGTGCTCCTTCGGCAGGAAAATCATGCCGACGCCGTATTCGCCAGCCGGTGGCAGCGTCACGCCCTGCCGGGCCATCTCTTCGCGATAGAAGCCGTCCGGAATCTGGATCAGGATGCCCGCGCCGTCGCCCATCAGCGGATCGGCGCCGACGGCGCCCCGGTGATCGAGGTTCTCGAGAATCTTCAGGCCCTGCTGGACGATTTCGTGACTCTTGTGGCCCTTGATATGAGCGACGAAGCCGACGCCGCAGGCGTCATGCTCGTTTTGCGGGTCGTACAGACCTTGGGCGGCGGGAACCGGGTGAATCGGTTGCTGGTGGTCGTTCATGGGGACACCGTCTGTGAGGAGGCCGGACAGGCCGTTAAACCATTGTTTTTTGCCGCAGTGCGCTTCGCGAGCGCGACGGCGCTCTTCTCGCAGCAACACTGCGCGGGACGAAAAGCGTCGGAAATCGGAATATACGCGACGAATCAACGAAATAGCAAATAAAACCTAGTGATCAGCCCCCGATTATCAAATTGGTGCATTGCGATTATTTTTTATTGGTGCCATATCAATTTGGGGCAAAAGAAAACGGCATACGACATGCCGCCTTCATGCAGTCCCTTGATGCAAAACGCTTTAATCGGATTTAAAGCGGCTCTATCGGCGCCGCCGGGGCATCGCCCTGCCGCCGCCTCACTGCGTATGCGGCGTCTCGCGCACCTTGCGTGGCCGGCCACGCGGTAGGGGTGACACACGTCGGTTGGCCGCGCGCGCCGCCCATTCGCGGTACGTGTCGCTGCCGAGCACCCAGCCCTTCAACGTGGCTTGCTGGAGCTGACTTGCCTCGCGCTCGTCGAGCGGCTGCTCGCAGAGTTCGCGATAAGCACGCTGTCGCTCGAACGGCGTATTGCCGAGCGACCAGTAAAGGGGGTGATCCGTGATCAGACTGTCGAGCGTGAGGCCGATGTGATGACGATAGCTCGACCAGCGATAATCCTCGGCCGCGTTGACCAGCTGCAAGCGCACCGGACACATTTCCACGACCCGGCTCGCAAGCAGGAAGTAGCGCTCACCCTCGATCACGGTGGCCCGGTAACGGCCTTCCCACAAGGTGCCGCGACGCGCATAGCGCCGGTTGAAATGCGCGACGTAGCGCCGCCCGACGGCCTGCATCGCCTTGGGCAGGCTCGACTCCTCGGTGGGCGTGACGAGCAGTTGCACGGCGCCCGGCATCAAGGCGTAAGCGTGGATGGAGAGGTGATGGTCCCGGGAGGCCGCCTTCAGACAGTCAATGAAAAGCTCGTAGTCCTGGTCGTCGACGAAGGCGGGCTGCTGGTCGAGCCCGCGGAGGATGACGTGCTGCGGCTGGTCGGGGACATAAAGACGTGCAAGCCGTGCCATGCTGGAGTGTCCAATAGTCGCGTTGGTATATACCCGAAGGTCCGAAGAGCCGCATGGGCGCAAGGTTCGGCGCCATGCGGCCAAGCCAGAAACCACGCGGTGCTTAGGGAGAAAACTCTACCCGCCGCGTATGGTTTGTTTCAAACGTTGTAGTCATAATGAGCGGGCCTTTTTTGGAGGAGCACATATGAAATTAAAACAGGCCGTAACGGGGATGGCAGTGCTAGCCTGCATGAGCACGGCAGCGCACGCACAATCGGCCGGCACCATTGTCTTCTCGACGGGCTGGTTCCATCTGGCGCCCCAATCGAGCAGCGACCCACTGACCGTGACCAGCATTGGCGGTAGCCCAACCAACATCACCGAAGCCAACACCGGCGCCTCGCTGAGTTCGGCCGATACCATCGGTTTCACCGCCGGCTACTTCGTCACCGACCATATCGCAACCGAATTCGTCATTGGCGTCCCCCCTACTTTCGATCTGTACGGCACGGGCAGCTTCGCGCAGTTCGGCAAGCTCGGGCAGGCCAAACAGTGGAGCCCGACGCTGCTGTTCAAGTACTACTTCAACGCGCCGACCGCTTCGTTCCGCCCGTATCTCGGTCTCGGTGTGAGCCGCGTCTGGTTCACCGACGAACACATTTCCAACAGCGCATTCGAAGCCAACGTTCTGCATGGTCCGACCAGTGTGTCGACGGATAGTTCGTGGGAACCTGTGTTTAATGCGGGCTTCACGTACGCCTTCAATCAGCATTGGTTCGCCGGCGTGTCGATCTCGTACCTGCCGCTCAGCACGACCGCAAAGCTCACTTCGGCATCGGCCACGCCGGTCGGCACGCTGACCGTGCAATCGCAAACCAAGATCAAGCTGAACCCGATCGTCACTTACGTCAACGTCGGTTACCGTTTCTAACGCTTCGCTAGAGCGGGTAGCTTGAATTAGGGTAGTCGAATTTTCGCGACCTGGGGAACGCCGTCATCGAACCGATCACGGCGTTTGCATTTGGCGTCTCAGTTGCATCGGGATGGCAGCGTCATCCGGCATCAGCGTTTGTAAATTTGACGCGAATTCGGCGCGTCCAAGTGCAAAATCCGGCGACGATACGGGCACACCCCATCCTGTCGCGAGCCGCACGCGTGCAGCGGTGCCGGCGATGCAACGCTTGGCATCGAAGTTGCGTTTAGATGGCGTTTCCTATGCGACGACGTGATACTGCGTCTGCGCATTGCGTGTCCGCGCGACGATGCGCGGGGCCTTTCAACTCATCGACGGAGCGACCATGACAGCACTTCCAAATACGCGAGACGCCCTCGGCGAATCCTGGACCAGCGCGAGTCGCCGCGCGCGGCGCATCGCTCGCCACAGCCGCCACGCGGCCGAAGATATCGCGGTCGAGTTGCGCACCCTGCTGTCGGAACTCGAATCGACCTTGGCCGACGGCACGCAGGCCGACGCCGTGGCCCTGCGCGGCAGGCTGCGCAAACAGTTGGACGCCGCGCGCGAGCGGCTGAACGACACGCGCGACGCGATGCGCGATCGTGCGGGCGTCGCGATCTCGGACGCCGATCACTACGTGCATGAAAATCCGTGGCAGACGATTGCGATCGTCGGCGGGCTTGCGCTGGTGGCGGGGGCGCTGTTCGCGTCCCGTTCGCGATGACGCTGGCTTGCGCGGTTTGACGGTGCCGGCAAGGGGGCGCGACGGCCGCTTCGATGCGGCAACGCTGAGCGTTACAGCCCTTGCCGCGCCCAGCCGCCAGCGGCTAGTTATCGTCGATCACGAACAGCCGCCGATACTCCTTCAGCGCGTAACGATCGGTCATCCCCGCGATGTAATGCGCGATCAAACGCGGCTGACGCGTCGCATCGGCCGACTGATAGTCCGGCGGCAGCAGCCGCGGGTCGTCGGTGAACGCGTCGAACAGGCCGACCACGACGCGGCGTGCCTTGTTGGCCATGCGCATCACGCGATAGTGACGGTACATGTTTCTGAACAGGAAGCGCTTGAGCGCCGCGGCCTGCGCGGCGATCGCATCACTGTGCGCGACGAGCGGGGGCGCCGCGCGCACGTCGTCGAGTGACGCCGGCGCGTAGCGCGCGAGATTGGCCCGCGTCGTTTCGATCAGATCGACGATCAGCGTATTGATCACGCGCCGCACCGTCTCGTGAATCAGCCGACGCCCCTCGATCTGCGGATAGTCGCCGCGCGCCGCCTCGCAGTGCGTCTGCCAGAGTTCCACTTCGGCGAGCTGCTCGAGCGACAGCAGACCGGAGCGCAGACCGTCGTCGACGTCGTGATTGTTGTACGCGATTTCGTCGGCGACGTTGGCGATCTGCGCTTCGAGCGACGGTTGCCGCCCTTCGAGAAAGCGCTCGCCCAATGTCCCGAGCCGGCGCGCGTTGTCGCGTGAGCAATGCTTGAGAATGCCCTCGCGCGTCTCGAAGCACAGGTTCAACCCGTTGAACGCTCCGTAGTGCTCTTCAAGTTCGTCGACGACCGTGAGGCTCTGCAGGTTGTGCTCGAAGCCGCCATGTTCGCGCATGCATTCGTTCAACGCATCCTGGCCGGCATGGCCGAACGGCGTATGGCCGAGATCGTGCGCGAGCGAAATCGCTTCGACGAGATCTTCATTGACGCGCAGATTGCGCGCAACCGAGCGCGCGATCTGCGCAACTTCGAGGCTATGGGTGAGGCGCGTGCGAAACAGGTCGCCCTCGTGGTTGACGAATACCTGAGTCTTGTATTCGAGCCGCCGGAACGCGGTCGAGTGGACGATGCGGTCGCGGTCGCGCTGAAACTCAGTACGCGCGCTCGGCGCGGTTTCCGCATAGCGACGCCCACGCGACTGGCTCGAATGCGCCGCGTACGGCGCGAGATGCGCTTCGAGCGCCTGCTGGGTCGGCGCGGGGACGGCGGGTGTGGCAACCGCGGCAGCGGCATCCGCGGTGCTGACCGTGGCGGCGATGACGCCGTTCCCGACGCCTGCGCGCGCGCTCGTCGTGTCATGCTGGATATCGTCGCTGCGCCTGTCAGTCACCGGGTCCTCCGAAACATGGGCGGCGCCTCGTGAGGCGGGTGCGTGAAGCGTGGCTGCAGGGCCGTGTTGAATCTAGACGGCGGCGGCCAGCGTCGCATGCACGTCGGCGTCGGGCGCGCGGGTGATCAGTGTCTCACCGAAACGCTTCAGCAGAATGAACTTGATCGCGCCGGCTTCCGCCTTCTTGTCGATCTGCATCAGCTCGATGTAACGATCCGCGCCAAGCGCGGGAGCACGAGTGGGCAGATGCGCGGCAAGCACGACGTCGACGAGCCGCTTGCGCGACGCTTCATCGAGATGGCCGAGCCTCACGGACAGATCCGCCGCCATCACCATTCCGCAGCCGACCGCCTCGCCGTGCAGCCACTCGCCATAGCCGAGTCCGGCTTCGATCGCGTGGCCGAACGTGTGACCGAAGTTGAGGATCGCGCGCAAACCACCTTCGCGCTCGTCCTGCGCCACCACCGACGCCTTGATCTCGCACGAGCGTTTGACTGCCTCGATCAACGCCTCCGGTTCGCAGCGGTTCAAAGCCTCGATATTGGCCTCGATCCAGGTGAAGAATCCGGCGTCGGCGATTGCGCCGGTCTTGATGACCTCGGCGATGCCCGCCGCGAGTTCGCGTTCGGGCAACGTACGCAATGCGCCGATGTCAGCGATCACCGCCCGAGGCTGGTAGAACGCGCCGATCATATTCTTGCCCAGCGGATGATTGATGCCGGTCTTGCCGCCGACCGACGAATCCACCTGCGACAGCAACGTGGTCGGCACCTGGATGAACGGCACGCCGCGCATGTAGCAGGCGGCGGCAAACCCGGTCATGTCGCCGATCACACCGCCACCGAGCGCGATCAGCGTGGTCTTGCGGTCGGCGCGCGAGCCGAGCAGCGCGTCGAAGATCAGGTTCAGCGTCTGCAGATTCTTGTGTGCTTCGCCGTCCGGCAAAACCACCGTGGACACCTGCTTGTTCAGCGGCGCAAGCGCTGCGCGCAGCTTGTCGCCGTAGAGCGGATCGACGGTGCTATTGGTGACGATCGTGACCGAGTTGCCGGCGATATGCGGCGCGAACAGCGCGGTCTGGCCGATCAGGCCGGCACCGATATGGATGGGGTAGGCGCGCTCGCCCAGTTCGACGTTGACGGTAATCATACGGTCCATTATGAAGCAGGATGTTTGGCGACGCCGGCCATCTCGAGCTGCATCAGAACCATGTTGACGAGTCCGTTGACCGAGGGCCGGCCGGTTTCGATCACGAAGTGCGCACATTCGCGGTACAGCGGGTCGCGCACTTCATAGAGCGCTTCGAGGCGCGCCTTGGGGTCTTCCGTTTGCAGCAGCGGGCGATTCTTGTCGCGCCGCGTGCGCAGCCACAGGTCATGCGGATTGGCGCGCAGATAGATCACGAGGCCACGGCTTTTCAACGCTTCGCGGTTTTCCGGCCGCAGGACTGCACCGCCGCCGGTCGCGAGCACGATATTGTCGCGCCCGGTCAGCTCGGAGATCACGCTCGCTTCGCGATCGCGAAAGCCCGCTTCGCCCTCGAGCTCGAAGATCACGGGAATGCGCGCGCCCGTGCGCGCCTCGATTTCATGGTCGGAATCGAAGAACGGGCGCTCGAGACGGCGCGCAACCGCCCGACCCACAGTGGTTTTTCCTGCCCCCATGAGCCCTACGAAAAAAACATTGGCGTGTGCGTCCCGCGCTTGCAACGGTGTCCTCTGGCTAATCCGGTGTAGTTCGTGCCGCAGCTTACTGGCAAAGCGGCTGCCTTGTCGAGCCTGCGCGCCGCCGGCGGACGGCGGTGCATGCGTGCCCTATATGCCCTAATTTTCCCGCACCACGCGCGGCGTGATGAAAACCGCCAGTTCGCTACGCGTGTCGCGATGAGTCCGATGGCGGAACAATGCGCCCAGAACCGGTATTTTGCCGAGGAGGGGCACCCGCTCGACGTCGTCACGGTCGTCGGTCTCGTAAATTCCGCCGATCGACACCGTACCGCCATCCTCGACCTCGACGCGCGTTTGCACGTGCTTGGTGTTGATCGCGGGCCCGGCGTCGGTCTGCTCGCCGACGCTGTCCTTCGCGACGTCGAGATCGAGCACCACGCGGCCATCCGGCATGATCTGCGGCTCGACCTCCAGTTTGAGCGTCGCCCGACGAAACTGCACGCCCGATACGCCCTGGCCGACCTTCGCCTGATACGGCAACTCGGTGCCCTGCTCGACGATCGCCTTCATCCGGTCCGCGGTGACGACCCGTGGGCTCGACACGATTTTCCCATGCCCTTCGGACTCGAGCGCCGAGAGTTCGATATTCAGCAGCCGGGTCGCGTGAGCCGCGAACAGCGTGAGGCCGGCGGTCGCGGCATCGAATCCGGAGATCGGTCGGGCCGACAGATCGTACACGGAGCCGTCCGTCCCACCCGTCAGCCCTCTCGACGTACCGTCCGCGCTGGTGCCGGCGAGCGACAGCCGCACCCCGAGATTGCGCGAAAAGCCCTGCTCGCCTTCGACGATCTGAGCCTCGATCAGCACCTGGCGAGTCGGCCGGTCGACGGAAGCGATCAGCGCCGCGATCTGCTCGAGTCGCCCCGCGAGATCGGTGACGAACAGCAGGTTGGTGCGCGGATCAGCGGTGACGGCGCCACGTTTGGACAGCACGCGCTGCGTGCCGGAACCGGTCAGCAGGCGACGCACGTCCTCGGCGTGCGCGTAGTGCAGCTCGAAGGTGCGGCTCGCGAGCGGCTCGAGGTCCGCGGCGCGCGCGTGGGCTTCGAAGCGCTGACGTTCGCGCGCGGCGAGTTCGGCGGCAGGCGCGACCCAGATTACGTTGCCGTGGCGCTCCATCGCCAGATTGTTGACGTCGAGCAAGGTGTCGAACGCGGTGCGCCACGGCACCTTGTCGAGGCGTATCGACACGGCGCCGCGCACTTTGTCGCTGGCGACGATGTTCAGGCCGGTGAACTCGGCGAACGCTTTCAGGACCGCGCCAAGTTGCGCACGCTGAAAGTTCAGCGAGATCGGCTCGTTGCCCGCGGGAAGGCCCGAGTCCGTACTCGCCGATGCGTCGGCGAGGCGCGGCCGCGGCGGCAGCGGGACCGGCGGCCCTTCGAGACTGGGCGTGCCGGCACTGTCGTCGCGAGCCGGGGTGGCGGGCTGGTTTGGCGAAGGCGGCGGCATCGGGCCGTTGGCGACGTCGTCCGGGGAGGCGTCGGGCGCTATCGCGGAACGCGCGGCCGGCTGGAGCGTGTCCGGCTCCCGGGCCGCGCCTGGCGTGGAAACGTCGCCGAACGGATTGGCCGCCTGGCCGATGCCGCCGCTCGGCAGCGGCGCCGTCTCGTAGGCGGTGTTGGCCGATACGGCCGGGTCGTCGAGCGCTGCGTAAGTCGGCAACGGCGGCAGCAGCAGTGGCGTCGCTGCCTGTGCGACGCCGGCACCCAGCGTCGCGGCGACGTAGAGCCCGAAACACCGTCCGGAGACGACGCGGACCTCGCGTCCGACACCCGGCGTCGCCACGCTCCATCGCTTGAGCGGGCGCATCATGACGCCTCCGTCAGCGTCAGCGTGCGCGTCGCGCCGCCGTTCGCGAGCGTAATGCCAAGCGCGTCGAGCTGTGTGACCCGCTCGACGCCCAGTCGTTGCCCGGCCGCGACCGTCGTCGTGCCGTCTGGCGTGTCGAGCAGCGCGAGCCCGCGGGTACGATCGCGCAGCAAACCGACAAGGCGCAACTCAGAAGCATCGCCCAGCTCGCCGCTCGCGGAGATCTGCGACTTCGCAAACGGATCGAAGAACACGAGGCCTTCGTCGTCATCGTCGACAGCCTCGTCGGCGTCAGGGCTCGCCTCGGCGCTCGCAATCGGGGTGTCGGGCACCGGCCGCAGCGCGGCGTACACCTGCAGCGTCGCGGCCACCGCGAGCCCTTTGCCGTCCTGCTTGACGGTCACGTCGACGGGAACGATCAGCACCGGCAGTTGCGCGAGCCCGTGGAAAAACGCCATCAGGTGAACGAAGTCGGTGCGCGCGGTGAGCTGCAGCACGCGCATCCGCTCGACGCCCTCGCCGCTCGCCGCGCCCGGTTCCACCGCAAGCAGCGCGACGCCGCTTTGCGTGGCCAGCTCGGAGACGATGCGCACGTCGTCGGCGGAGTTCCACGACACGGCGCTCGACGCCGTGGCCGGCATCGCCGCGGCTGCACGGCGCAGCGACGACAGCTGTGCGAGCGTGTGCCGCGCGTCCGCGAGACGCTGCGTGCTGACCGCGAGCGCCGCGCGGCTCGCTTCCAGTCCGGCGAGATCAGCCGCGTTCCAGCCGTACGCGCCGACGCCGAACACGAGCACTGCAAGCGTCGCCGCGACGAGCCGGCGACGGCGCCGGCTCCACGCCTCGAGCGGCATACGCGCCCGCTTGACCCAGCGCGAAAAACCCGCGGACCCATGCGCCGCACCACCCGCCTCGAAAAAGGTCGTGCTCATCGCGCACCTCCCGTTGGTGCGGCCTGCAGGGCGCGCGTCGCTTTGTGCGGCGGATCGCCCCAGCTCAGGCGCGCATCGAACTCCACGGGTCCGCCTATCACCTGTTCCGTCGACGCGCCGCCCTTCCCCGTCGGCCGATGCAGATCGCGCATCTCCGCGCCCTGCACGCCGTGGATCGCGCCGAGCCGCTTGAGCCACTCAGCCGACGCGATATGGTCACTCGAAGTCGCCAGCAATTCAGTCTCGTACTCGCGCTGGCGCAGCTGCCGCAACACGACGCGATCGCCGGGTTCGAAGCTCAGCGCGTCGAGCAGATCGCGCAGATGTGCGAGCGGCCTCGCGAGACTCGCGGCGCGCGCCGCGGCTTCGCGCTCATCCTGTTCGGCCCGCGACAGCTTCGCGTGCTCCGCGAGCGGCACGGCGAGCGGAGTCAGCGCCTGTCCGGCCGCCGCGCGCCGCGCATCGAGCCGCGCTGCGGCGAAGCTCTGCCAACCGGCGACGAGCGACACACCCGCGGCACCGACACAAGCAGCCACAGCCCAGTCGCGCATACAGCGGCGCCGCGCGAGTCGCGCGTTGCGTTGGCGATACGGCAGCAGATTGAAGCCGCCCAGCCACGGTACAGCGGCGCGCTGATCGGCACGCGCGGCGACGCCAGACGAAAACGACAGAACGGTCTTCATTCCAGCACCCCGCGCAACGCGAGCCCAAACGCGACCGCGCCAGCCGGCTCGTGCAGCAAGGCGTCGTCGAGCGGCCGCGCGTGGCTGCCGAGCAGCGCGCATTCGAACGGCAGCGCCGAGCAGCCGAGCACGTCGCCAATATCGGCGAGTGAAAAGCCTACGCCGTCGAGCAGATCGATTTCGCCGCCGATCAGCGCGCAGTCGAACTCCGGCCCGTGCGTGAGATCGCGCAACGCGTCGGCGAGATCGGCATGCTCGGGCGCCGGGTAGCGCATCTCGCCGACGCTCGCGCCATCGACGACGCTCCAGCCGTACACGCCGTCCGTACCGACCCACACCGCCGCGTACGGCTCGTTCGGGTCGAGCTCGCGACTGGCCGCGTGGCGCAGCGCGCGCAATGCCGCGTGCGGTTCGCCATCGATCGCGGACAGCGAAATCCCTGCGGTCGCGGCGCATTCGATCCGCGCTTCGAGATGCTGACGCGCGGTCGCGGCGATCTTCACCGAGCGCACCGGCGACGGCGTCTCGTCGACGTACCAGTCGACCGCGAGCGCATGACGCTCGAGGCCGGCGATGCGCTCCGCCTCTCCCATCACCGCGGGCGCAAGTCCGGCGAGCGCAACGCCGCCGTCCTCCGCCTCGCAGTCGCTCTGAGCGGCGAGCCGCGCGAGCGGCACTGTCGTCGTCAGCGTGGCCGACGAAGGCACGGCCATCGCGCAGCGCAGCGCGTGCGTCGCGCACACGCGCGGCAAACCGGCGAACGCATCGCGCAACGCCCGCGCGACGGCCTGCCGATCGACGATCTCGGCGCCCGCCATGGTGCCGGCCGCGAGCGGCACCGTGCTCATATGTTCGAGATGCAGCGCGCCCCGGGCGCGTTGACTCACCACGACGAGACGCACGTTTTGCGAACCGACATCGATGCCGGCGGCGAAACGCTGCCGGCCCTCCCGCACCGCCTGAAGCCACGAATTTTTATAGGCCATACCGCCCTCCCTCTGACTCACGCGACGAACCATTCGAACGCGAGTAACGAGCGATCATTGTCGGCAGACGCACGTCCTAACGACATTCAGCCGAATGGCTAACGCGGATGCGAAGCCGCCCCGAGCGACATCAAAGCGACTACAGTTGGGACTACAGCGAAGTCATTCCCGCGCCGCCTGGCGTGTGCCGATTGCACGTTATTCGTAAGCTTGTCGAAAGCAGAAAAACCCTGGCGGCTATAATCGCGGGACTGTTTTTCCGGTACTCCTATGCAAGCCACGTCTCCTGCGTCCCCACCGCCCGCGCCGAAAAAGCGCAAACGTCCGTTATGGCTGAAGCTGATCCTCGGCTTTGTCGGCTTGATCGTGGCGGGCATCGTATGCGTGGCGCTGGTGCTCGGCTATGCGCTCGTCGTCGCGACGCCTAACCTGCCGTCACTCGATGCATTGACTGACTATCAGCCCAAAGTGCCGCTGCGAATCTATACGGCCGACCACGTGCTGATCGGCGAATTCGGCGCGGAGCGGCGCGACATCGTGCACATCCAGGACGTGCCCGACAACCTGAAGAAAGCGATCCTCGCGATCGAGGACGCGCGCTTCTATGAGCACGGTGGCGTCGACCTCACCGGCATCGCGCGAGCCGGCTTCGTCGCGCTGACCAACGGTCATGCGACGCAAGGCGCGAGCACGATCACGATGCAGGTCGCGCGCAACTTCTTCCTTTCCAGCGAAAAGACGTACACGCGCAAGATCTACGAGATGCTGCTCGCGTACAAGATCGAGTCGAAGCTGAGCAAGGATCAGATTCTCGAGGTGTACATGAATCAGATCTATCTCGGTCAGCGCGCGTACGGTTTCGCGAGTGCCGCGCGCGTGTACTTCGGCAAGGATCTGAAGGACCTGACGCTCGCCGAATCGGCGATGCTCGCCGGTCTGCCGAAGGCGCCCTCCGCGTATAACCCGGTCGTCAATCCGAAGCGTGCGAAGGTGCGCCAGGAGTACATCCTGCAGCGCATGTACGAATTGCACTACATCACTCAGGAACAGTACGACGAGGCGAGCCGGCAGCGGCTCGTCGTGAAGGGCATGGGCAAGGAGTACAGCGTGCACGCGGAATACGTCGCGGAAATGGTGCGGCAGATGATGTACGCGCAGTATCGCGAGGAAGCCTATACGCGCGGCCTGAACGTCGTGACCACGATCGACTCGGCCGATCAGGACGTCGCCTACCACGCGGTGCGCAAAGGCTTGATGGACTACGAGCGCCGTCACGGCTATCGCGGCCCGGAGGCGTTCATCGATCTGCCGGCCGACGCCGACGAGCGCGAGCAGGCCATCGACGACGCGCTGCTCGAACATCCCGACAATGGCGAAATCATCGCGGCCGTCGTCACGGCGGCGAGCCCGAAGCAGGTCCAGGCGGCGTTCATCGACGGCAATGTCGCGACCATTCAGGGCGACGGCCTGCGCTATGCGCAGTTCGCGCTCGGCCCGCGCGCGCAGCCGAATCAGCGCATCCGGCCCGGCGCGATCGTGCGGCTCGTGAAGAACGACGAGGGCGACTGGTCGATCACGCAATTGCCCCAGGTGGAAGGCGCGTTCATCTCGCTGGTGCCGCAGGACGGTGCGATCCGCTCGCTGGTCGGCGGCTTCGACTTCAACAAGAACAAGTTCAATCACGTGACGCAGGCGTGGCGTCAGCCGGGCTCCAGCTTCAAGCCGTTCATCTATTCGGCGTCGCTCGAAAAGGGCCTCGGGCCCGCCACGATCATCAACGACGCGCCGCTCTTCTTCAGCGCCGCCGAAACCGGCGGCCAGGCGTGGGAGCCGAAAAACTACGGCGGCGGCTTCGACGGTCCGATGACGATGCGCACCGCGCTGCAGAAGTCGAAGAACCTCGTGTCGATCCGCATCCTGAACCAGATCGGCCCGAAGTACGCGCAGCAATACATCACGCGGTTTGGCTTCGACGCGGACCGCCATCCCGCCTATCTGCCGATGGCGCTCGGCGCGGGTCTCGTGACGCCGCTGCAAATGGCCGGCGCGTTCTCGGTGTTCGCCAACGGCGGCTACCGGATCAATCCGTATCTGATCGCGGAGGTCACCGATCAGCGCGGCATCGTCGTCGCGCACGCGCAGCCGCTCGTGGCCGGGCAAAGCGCGCCGTTCGCGATCCAACCGCGCAACGCCTACGTGATGAACAGCCTGCTGCAAAGCGTCGCGCAGCACGGCACCGGGGCGAAGAGCAACGTGCTCAAGCGCACCGATCTCGCCGGCAAGACCGGCACGACCAACGATTCCCGTGACGCGTGGTTCGCCGGCTATCAGCACACGCTCACCGCGATCGCGTGGATCGGCTACGACAACCCGCGCAGCCTCGGCGACAAGGAAACCGGCGGCGGCCTGGCGCTACCGGTGTGGATCGAGTACATGGGACGCGCGCTGAAGGGGGTGCCCGAGTACAAGATGCCACGCCCCGACGACGTCAGCGAAATCGGCTCGGAGCTTTATTTCGACGAGTTCACGCCGGGCCACGGTTTCATCGCGACGGTCGGCGTCAGTCAGGCGACGCTCGATGCGGAGGCGAGCGCGGCAGCCGCCGCTCCGGAACAGGTCGGCGAACAGGAAAAGCAGGACATCATGAATCTGTTCCGTGGGCACTGAGGCTGCGTCGATGTCCCGCTAGAAAAGAAAAAACCGCCGCGTTCGTTAAGCGGCGGTTTCGTTTTGAGAGCGTCTCGCGCTTATTACACCGCGCTCATAGCGCGGCGATCCGCACCGGCTCGCCAGCCTGCTGCGTCGCATACTGCGATAGCGCCGCGAAAAACTCCGCGCCGCTGCGCGTGTCGCGCCATTCACCGTCGACGAAACGGAAGTGGAAACCGCCGGCCTTCGCCGCGATCCAGATCTCGCTCATCGGCGGCTGAAGGTTGACGATGATCTTCGTGCGGTTCTCGAATTCGAGCGTCAAAACGTTGCCGCTGCGCTCGAGCTCGATGTCGGCGTCGATGTCGTCGAGCGCGCTCTCGATGGCGGCCAGCACGGCTTCCGCACGGGTCAGGTAATCACTATCGGACATGCTAAACTCCATCGATTATTCATTCAGGGACAGTCATGCGAGTCGTAACTCGGATGCGCGCGGCAGCGCCCGGCCGCGCGATTGTAGCGGTTTTGGTCATTCTCGCAGGTTGTGCGCTTACCGGCTGCGGCCAACGCGGCTCACTCTATCTGCCGACCGTACCGCCGATGCCTGCCCCGCCGGCTCACCGCACGCAAACGCCATCGACCGATCGAACGCAACCGGCTAGCGGCAGCGCGGCCGACACGGGTTCGATCCCGGACACCTCGGGCACGCCGCTCACGCTCGCCCCCGAAGACCAGCTCGCGGCGCCGCCCGCTTCGGCGGCATCGGCTCCCGCCGTGCCGCTGCCCGCCTCTGCCGTCCCCTCCGTTCAATAAGACTTTCGCATGACTCGATCCGCATTTGACTACGTCGACGGCGTGTTGCACGCCGAAGGCGTGTCCGCCGTTTCCCTCGCCGAGCAGTTCGGCACGCCGCTCTACGTCTATTCACGCGCCGCGCTCACCGCTGCTTGGAACGCCTATGCGGGCGCCTGCGCGGGGCGTCGCGCGAGCGTGCACGTGGCCGTCAAGGCCAACAGCAATCTCGCGGTGCTGAACGTGTTCGCGCGCCTCGGCGCGGGCTTCGACATCGTGTCGGGCGGCGAGCTCGCGCGCGTGCTCGCGGCTGGCGGCAAAGCGGAAAACACCGTGTTTTCGGGCGTTGGCAAGCAGGCAAGCGAAATGCGCGACGCGCTCGCGGCGGGCGTCAAATGCTTCAACGTCGAATCGATTTCCGAACTCGACCGCCTCAACGCGGTGGCGGGCGAGATGGGCAAGAAAGCGCCGGTGTCGCTGCGCGTGAATCCCGATGTCGATGCGAAAACGCATCCGTACATTTCTACCGGACTCAAGACCAACAAGTTCGGCGTCGCCTTCGAAGATGCGCGTGCCACCTACCAGGCGGCCGCGGCGATGCCGAATCTCGAGGTGATCGGCATCGACTGCCATATTGGCTCGCAGATCACCGAAGTCGCGCCCTATCTCGACGCGATCGACAAGGTGCTGGAACTCGTCGAGCAGATCGAGCAGGACGGCGTGTCGATTCGCCATATCGACGTCGGCGGCGGTCTGGGCATCACCTACGACGACGAAACGCCGCCGGAAATCGGCGAATTCGTGCGCACGGTGCTCGATCGCATCGAAGCGCGCGGCCACGGTCACCGCGAAGTCTATTTCGAGCCGGGCCGCTCGCTGGTCGGCAATGCGGGCGTGCTGCTCACACGTCTCGAGTTTCTGAAGCCGGGCGAGGACAAGAACTTCGCGATCGTCGACGCCGCGATGACCGATCTCGCGCGCCCCGCGATGTACGACGCCTATCACGCCATCGAGCCGGTCGTGAAGCGCGACGTCCCCGCGCATGTGTACGACGTGGTCGGCCCGGTCTGCGAAAGCGGCGACTGGCTCGGCCGCGAGCGGCTGCTCGCGGTCGAACCCGGCGATCTGCTCGCGATCCGCTCGGCCGGCGCGTACGGCTTCGTGATGAGCTCGAACTACAACACCCGTGCGCGCGCCGCCGAGGTGATGGTGGATGGTACACAGGCGCATGTGGTTCGCGCGCGCGAAGAGCTCAAGCAGCTGTTTGCGGATGAAACGATACTGCCGGCGTAAACGTCAGTACCTGCGGCAGAGCGCGAAGGTCGAGCGCAGCAACGAAAATGGCGATGCCACGGTGGCATCGCCATTTTTATTTGAAACAGCGTGACGCCAATAAACTCGCCATCATCGTCGGCGCGTTCCCATCCTCCGCTCACGGATCCACACCACCAGCCGCCATCCCAGCAATGCGATCATCACCACGCCGTAGATCTTCGGCAGCAGCAGGTCGTGCTTGCCCGCCTTCATCCACCAGAAATGCAGGATCGCGAGCACGCCGATCGCATAGATCGCGCGATGCAGCGTCTGCCAGCGACGTCCGAGCTTGCGCACCATCGCGCGCGGCGACGTGACCGCAAGGGCGATCAGCAGCACGAACGCGGCGAAGCCCACCGTGATGAACGGCCGCTTGCCGATGTCCTTCAGAATCTCGGCAACATCGAACCACTTGTCGAACCACAGGTACGTGGTGAAATGCAGCGTCGCGTAGAAGAACGTGTAGAGCCCGAGCATGCGGCGGAAACGCATGAACGCGGCGACGCCGGTCAGACGGCGTAGCGGCGTCACCGCAAGCGTGATGCACAGGAACACGAGCGTCCACAGGCCGGTCGAGCGCGTGATGAATTCAATCGGATTCGCGCCGAGCCGGTCGGTCAGGCCGAACAGCACGAGGCGCACGAGAGGATAGAGCGCCGCGATGAAGACTGCGACTTTGGTGGGCACGACCCAGCGCGCGCCGCCGGTGGAGCGCAGCTTCGCCGCCGACGCCGACGAGGTCCGCCGCGTCGCAGGCTCGGTGCGGGTGACAGTTTGCGTATCGGAAACCATCGCGCTCGCCCTAGAAGTTCTTCTTCAGGTCCATGCCCTGATAGAGCGACGCGACCTGATCGCCGTAACCGTTGAACATCAGCGTCTTGCGTTTCGGCGTGAAAAAGCCGTCTTCGCCGATGCGCCGTTCAGTGGCTTGACTCCAGCGCGGATGATCGACATTCGGATTCACGTTCGAATAAAACCCATATTCGTTCGACGCGTACGTGTTCCAACTCGTCGGCGGCTGCTTTTCGACGAAGCGGATTTTCACGAGCGACTTCGCGCTCTTGAAGCCGTACTTCCACGGCACCACGACGCGCACCGGCGCGCCGTTCTGATTCGGCAGCACCTGGCCGTAGAGGCCCATCGTCAGTAGCGTCAGCGGATGCATCGCCTCGTCCATCCGCAGGCCTTCGGAGTACGGCCAATCGAGTATGGGTGCCGACAACCCTGGCATCTGCGACGGATCGGCGAGCGTGATGAACTGCACGTACTTTGCATTGCCGGTCGGCTCGACGCGTTTGATCAGCTCCGACAGCGAGACGCCGATCCACGGCACCACGATCGACCAACCTTCGACGCAGCGATGCCGGTACACACGCTCCTCGAGCGGCGCGAGCTTCAGCAGATCGTCGATGTCGTACACCTTCGGATTCTTGATCTCGCCCTCGACGCTCACCTTCCACGGACGCGGCCGCAACGTGCCCGCGCGCTGCGAGGGGTCGGATTTATCGGTGCCGAACTCGTAGAAATTGTTGTAGGTGGTGATGTCCTTGTACGGCGTGATCTTGTCGAGCGCGACGAACCTGGTGTTGGTTTTCGCCGCGAGCTTCTGCGCCTTCGGATCGGGCGACGAGTAGGTCGCGAGCGCCTCGCCGCTCACGCCGATCAGGCTGCCGAGCGCCATCGCGCCCGCCGCCTGCAGGATGCGTCGCCGGTTTTCGAACACGTGCCGCGGCGCGATTTCGCTGCGCGCGATGTCATCGCCGGTCAGTTGAATTCTGTCGCTTCGCTTGATCCACATCGTGCTACTCCTTGCCGGCCCGCCGCGTCGCGCGCGTTGCGGAGCCTTATTGATGATCGCCCCTTTGGGGGCGTCTGTCATCCACGGGTAGTTGCTCAGGTGCTCGACTGGCGAACACCGGGGAGCAACGAATATTCCATCGGCCATAAAAAAACCGCCGGTGCGAAAGCACGCGGCGGTTCTTAGTCGGTTCAGCGCGGCGGATCTTACAGCTTGCCGTAGCTATGCAAGCCCGACAGGAACATGTTCACGCCGAGGAACGCGAAGCTCGTGACCAGCAGCCCGGTCAGCGCCCACCACGCGGCGAGCGCGCCGCGCAGTCCCTTCATCATACGCATGTGCAGCCAGGCCGCGTAGTTCAGCCACACGATCAGCGCCCACGTCTCCTTCGGGTCCCAGCTCCAGTAGCCGCCCCAGGCTTGGGCGGCCCACAGCGCGCCGAGAATCGTCGCGATCGTGAAGAACGCGAAGCCGACCGCGATCGACTTGTACATCACGTCGTCGAGCACGTCGAGCGCCGGCAGACGATCCGCGAGCACGCCGCGTTCCTTCGCCAGATATGCGACGCCGACCATCGCCGACAGCGCGAAGCTGCCATAGCCGATGAAGTTCGCCGGCACGTGAATCTTCATCCACCAGCTTTGCAGCGCCGGCACGAGCGGCTGGATCTGCTGCGCGTCGCGCGCGACCGAGTACCACATCAGGAAGCCGACGGCTGCGCCGATCACGAGCAACACGAACGCGCCGAGCGCGCGCGTGTTGTAGTGCTGCTCGTAGTACAGATAGAACAGCGCGGTGATCAGGCTGAACAGCACGAACACTTCATAGAGGTTCGAAATCGGAATATGGCCGACGTCCGCGCCGATCAGATACGACTCGTACCAGCGCACCATCATGCCGACGAAGCCCATCAGCACCGCCGCCCACGTCATCTTCGAGCCGATCGCGGCGCCGGTCGGCGAGCGCGACAGCAGCGCGATCCAGTAGAACAGGGTCGCGAATACGAAGAGCGCGCTCATCCACAGGATCGCGGACTGGCTCGACAGGAAATACTTGAGGAAGAAAGCGTTGTCGGCGCGGCTCAGATCGCCGTGGTAGATCTGGATTGCGAGCAGCGACAGCGCGGCGATTCCCGCCATCAGCGGACGCACCGGCTTCCAGCGCCAGCCGAGCACGACGAAAACCGGCACCGCGCACATCAGCACCAGTTTGTCGTAGTAGTTCATGAACGGGTAATAGCGCGACAGCGCGAACCCGGCGCCCCCGACGAGCGCGAGCGCGAACAGCCAGTCGACGATACCCAGGCGTTTCAGGAACGGCCGTTCGTCGAAGTTCGGGAGTTCGGGCGTGCTGCTCGCAAACGCCTTGTCGGCGCGTGAAGCAGAAGAAGAGGAGGAGGAAACCTGAGTCAAGTCCATGATCTTACCGGGTCGAATCCTGTGAGCTTGCCGACGCAGCGGCGGCCTGACCGGCCGGGCTGCCATCGGCTGCTTCGATGAGTTTCGCGCCCAATGCGGCGCTCACGGCGGCCCGCGTCTGGACGAACTCTTTCTCGAAGTCTAGCGTCTTACGCGCGCTCGACATCGCCATTACGACGCTCGTGCCGTGGTCCGTGTCCTTGAGCCAGAACCACAGACGCCGTTCGCGAACGTAGAACATCGAGAAGATGCCCAATACGAGAAGCAGGCTGCCAAGATACACGACTTTTTTGCCCGGCGCGCGCGTCAACTGAAATACCGAAGCTTGCACCTGCTTGAATGAGTCAAGTTGCAAATAAACCGGCGATCCATACAGAAAGCTGTCGGAAATCGCATTAAGCGAACTCTGGATGAAGCGGCTCGTGTCCGCATCGGCTGGCGCGGCGGGCTCGCCGAGCCGCTGGCGCGACAGTTGCCACAAGTCCCACGTCACGCCTTCGAGCATGCGAAGCAGCAGGCCCGCGGCCTTTTCCTGCTCGCCCTTCGGTACCGAGCGGTCGATAAACCCAGCGACCGCCTGGAAGCCGCCAAGTGTTTCGCCATTCGGCATCTTCATGCTGCTGTCGGCGCCCGCAAAAAGGGTCAGCACCCGCAAGGCGCTTTCCTCCAGATGTTGCTGCAACTCCGCGTTTGAACCCGGTACCGAACGCTGCGCGAATTGATGAGCGGCGATGGCCCGTTGGTTCGGGTCTTCCAGCGTGGCGCGCAGATTCATCCATTCCTTGAGCGTGCCGCCGCTGTCGGCGGGAATTCGCAGATAGCGGAACGGGTCGTCGGGATTCAAGCGCATGCCGGCGAGGAACATTTTTTCGCCGTTCACGTCGACGGGCAGCATGTAGTTGTTGTATTCGCGCGCCTGGCCATCCTTGCCGCGAATCTTGTACTGCACCGACGGGCCGACATTGTGCAGATCGAGCGGCTTCGACGTCTTCGCGCCGGAGCCGAGGCGCTCGTCGAACGCTTCCTTAAGCGAGTGCTGCGCGACAACCCCGCGCGCATCGTTCTGCCCGTTGCCTTTCGAGATGTTTTCGACGTTGATCGCGCGGAAGTCGGTGAATTCGACGGTCTGGCCATCGGCCAGCGGCGTGGCCGAGCTCAACGGCGCGCTGCCGCCGATCGTGCCGCCAAACGGCGCGGGCTTTGCACTCGGGCCGGACATCGGGAAGGCAGTCATCTGCATCTGCGAGCCGCCGTCCTGGAAGCTCGATTGATAAATCGACACGCCGTCGTATTCGAACGGCTTGTTGACCTCGACGCGCGCCGGCACGCGCGCGCCGGTCTTGTGATCGATCACGACGATGTCGCTCGCGAACAGCTTCGGCATGCCGGTCGAGTAGTAATCGACGATGAACTTGTTGAGCTCGATCGAAAACGGCAGGTCCTGGATCAGCGAACCATTGGGCTGATTCAGGATCGCGGTCGACACGTGCTGCCCTTCGGGTACCCACGCGTAGCCGCGGAACGTCGGGTTCGATTGCGACAGCCGATGCTCGGGCGAAATCTCGTTGATCACCGTGTTCGAGTTGATCGGCGACTTGTCGAACAGCCACATTTGCAGTTTGATCGGCAGATTGCTGTCGAGCAGGCCGCCGAGGCAGATCACGACGATCGCGAGGTGCGCGAAGATGTAGCCGAACTTCGTCAGCGCGCCACGCTTCGCGGCGATCAACGTCGCGCCGTCCGACTCGCGCGTGACGAACTTGTAGCCGAGCTTCGCCGACAACCTTGCGAGCACCGCCGCCGACTGCGCGCGCGTGCCGTGCACCGCGAACTCACCCTTGTGATGGAACGCGCGCAGGCTGCCTTCTCGAACCTTGTCCTTCCAGCTCTTCGCGTCGGCGACCATCTTCGGCGCATTGCGGATCACGCAGAGCGACACAGACACCATCAGGAAGCCGAGAATCAGCATGAACCACCACGAGCTGTACACCGTGTAGAGGCTCAGCGCGCGGAAGATGTCCGCCCAGAACGGACCGAACTGGTTGACGTAGTTGGGATACGGATCGTCCTGCGTGAGGACGGTACCGATGATGCTGGCGATCGACAGAATGACGAGCAGCGCAATGGCGAAACGCATCGAGCTCAGGAGCTCGATGGCGCTGCGCATGACGCGATTGCCCGACTTCGACTGCAGACCCGACGTGGTGACGCTCATTCAATCTCCGACTGAACAGCAAAAAAGGGTGAAGGGCTGTCGTAGCGACGACACCCTCACCCTTTTCTTGTTTTTCACCGGCCTCGCCGGGCCGGTTGGATTTGCGCGGACGAAGCGCTTAATGCAGGCCCGCGATGTAGTCGGCAACCGCTTTGATTTCGTTGTCCGACAGACGCGATGCTATCGCATGCATCGCGTCGTTGTTATTACGAGCGCCCGGACCTTGCGTGAACGCGGTCAATTGCGTCACCGAGTACTCGGCCCACTGCCCCGACAGGCGTGGATACTGGATCGGAATGCCCTGCCCCGTGGGCCCGTGACAGGCCGCGCAGGCCGGCACCCCGCGGTCGGCAATCCCACCGCGATAGATCTGCTGCCCCACCGCGACGGTCTTCTTGTTGTGCGCATAGCCTGGCTTGGGCGTCTGCGTCGAGAAGTAAGCCGCGACGTTGATCATGTCCTGATCGGAAAGCGCTGCGGCCATGCCCGCCATGATCGCATTGTTGCGCGCGGCCTGTTTGGCGCCCGGCTGCGGCTTGAAATCTCTGAGCTGCTTGACGAGGTACTCAGGATGCTGGCCCGCCAGTTTCGGGTATGCGCCGCCGGCACTGTTGCCGTCTGCGCCGTGACATGACGCGCATACCTGTACCGCGATTGCCTGCCCCCGATTGATGTCCGGCTTTGCCGGATCTGCTGCTCGTGCCTGAATTGCCAAACCTGAAAGACCTGCCGTTACATGAAGCACCATCAGAGTCTTGCACAGTCGATTCATTCGCACACCCTGTCTCGTCTTGTGGGATTTTAGATGTTCTGCAAAGTACGACGACGGCGACCGAGTGACCGCCAGGAGCCGCCAAGGCACGTGCGGCGGCCTCCTGAGGTTTTCAGTAAACCATCGTATTGTACAATAACTCGCTAATCGCTTAGACGCCAGTCGGGCTTGACCCCGTTCCCGCTGCGGGCTCCGCAGCTTCTCCAATCTGGCTTCCACCATGCCCTTCCTGCTCCACGAATCCCGCTTCTATACCACCGTCAATCATCTGCGCGACCTGCCGGCCACCGCGCAGCCCGAGATCGCTTTCGCGGGACGCTCGAACGCGGGCAAATCGACCGCGATCAACGTGCTCTGCAATCAGAAGCGACTTGCATTCGCGAGTAAGACGCCTGGCCGCACGCAGCACATCAATTATTTTTCGGTTGGCAAGGCGGATGAGCCGACCGCCTATCTGGTCGACCTGCCGGGCTACGGTTATGCGGAAGTGCCGGGTGCGGCGAAGGCGCACTGGGAAGCGCTGCTGTCCACGTATCTGCAATCGCGCTCGCAACTGCGCGGCATGATCCTCATGATGGATTCGCGCCGCCCTCTGACGGATCTCGATCGGCGCATGATCGAGTGGTTCGCGCCGACCGGCAAGCCGATCCACACGCTGCTCACCAAATGCGACAAATTGACGCGTCAGGAAAGCACGAACGCGTTGCGCACCGCGCAGAAGGGACTGGCCGAATATCGGGCTGCGGGCTATCGCGGCGAACTCACCGCGCAACTGTTTTCGGCGCTCAAGCGAACGGGGCTCGATGAAGCGCATGAGCTGATCGAGAGCTGGCTGATCCCGGAGGCAGCGGGCGAAACAGGCGAAACGCCGGCCGCGGGCTGAATGCATATCAATGCAGGAATCCCGCGGCACGCGTGATATGCCTGTAAAACCCGCGTCAGAGCGCGTTTGCGGCCGCGCATAAAAAAACCCGCCGCTTGAACGGCGGGTCAAACAGCCTAATCGAAAAACGACAGGCACCCGCTCAGGGAGGAGAAGCGGGGAGGTCAGCGCTAGGCGCCTTGCTCGATCGGTATGATATACCATTGTCTCGAAAAGTTTCCGGGAGCGGAGCCAGGTGCTATTTGTCCACTCCACCTATCCACGATCTTCGACTCGATATGAGCTTCTACCCGCACTACCGTCCGCGCCGCATGCGCCGTGACGACTTCTCGCGTCGCATGATGCGCGAAAACATCCTCACGACCAACGATCTGATTTACCCCGTGTTCATCGTCGAGGGAACCAACGTGCGGCAAGCCGTGCCGTCGATGCCGGGCGTCGAGCGTGTATCGGTCGATCTGCTGATGGGCGTCGCCGGGCAGTGCGTCGAACTGGGCGTGCCGGTGTTGTCTCTGTTTCCCGCGATCGAGCCCTCGCTGAAGACACCTGAAGGCCGAGAAGCGGCCAACCCGGCGGGTCTGATCCCGCGCGCGGTGCGTGAGTTGAAGAAGAATTTTCCGGAGCTCGGCGTGCTCACCGACGTGGCGCTCGATCCGTATACGAGCCATGGTCAGGACGGCGTGCTCGACGAAGCCGGCTACGTGATCAACGACGAAACCGTCGAGATCCTCGTCGAGCAGGCTCGTGCGCAGGCGGAAGCCGGCGTCGACATCGTCGCGCCGTCGGACATGATGGACGGACGCATTGGTGCGATCCGCGAAATGCTCGAGAGCGAGGACCACATCCACACGCGCATCATGGCGTACGCGGCGAAGTACGCTTCGGCGTTCTACGGCCCGTTCCGCGATGCCGTCGGTTCCGCGACGAACCTCGGCAAGAGCAACAAGATGACCTACCAGATGGACCCGGCAAATTCCAACGAGGCGCTGCGCGAAGTGCAGGCCGACATCAACGAAGGCGCGGACATGGTGATGGTCAAGCCGGGCATGCCGTATCTGGACATCGTGCGTCGCGTGAAGGACGAGTTCCAGTTCCCCACCTACGTGTACCAGGTAAGCGGCGAATACGCCATGCTGAAGGCCGCCGTGCAGAATGGCTGGCTCGATCACGACAAGGTGATGATGGAATCGCTGCTCGCGTTCAAGCGTGCAGGCGCGGACGGCGTGCTGACGTATTTCGCGCTGGATGCCGCGAAGATCCTGCGTTCGCACAAGTAAACCAGGCGCGGTTTAGCGCGCGGCCGTCGAGAAAAGAACGGAGGCGAACCTTAGGGTTTCGCCTCCGTTCTTTTGTGCTGCCGTTTGCGAAGCGGCGGTCTTGCAACGCCCCGCGGCCTTCGATTACACGCCCGACGCACTCGCCCGATCCAGTGTGCGCAGGAATTTATCCGCCGATTCGTAGCCGACCACCCGCAACACTTCCTTGCCACCCTGATCGAAAAAAATAATCCCCGGCGGCCCGAACAGATTGAAGCGCTTGAGCAGCGCCTGGTCGTCGGTATTGTTCGCAGTGACGTCGGCGCGCAGCAGATTCATCTGCTTCAGCTTCGCCTGAACGCGCGGGTCGCTGAAGGTGAATTTCTCCATCTCCTTGCAGCTCACGCACCAGTCCGCGTAAAAATCGAGCATGGCTGGCTGCGCCGCCGTTTTGACGGCCTGGTCGAGCTGATCCGATGAACGTACCGGCGCGAACGTCAAATCGCTTTGCGGCGCCGGCGCGGCCGCGCTGGAGCCATCCTTCGCGATGCTTGCCTGATTGCCGGCGCGAGCCGCGAGCACCGCCAGCGGTCGCAGCGGATCCAACGATCCCGCCGCGAGGCCAACTAGAAGCGCGGCTGCCCAAACCGCCATCACGACGCCGACCGCCCGCCCAAGCCGGTGCCATATCGAGGCGCCCGCAACCGACTTGGAAAACAGGCCGAGCGCAACCGCGGCGATCAGCAGCCAGAGGGCGCTCAACAGCATCGACGCCGCCCCGCCGAGCACCGGCCAAACAATCCACAGCGCCGCGGCCAGCAGAACGACGCCAAAGAACACTTTTACGCTGTCCATCCACTTGCCCGCGCGCGGCAGCAGTGTACCCGCGCCGAGGCCAATGATCAGCAGCGGTAGCCCGAGGCCGATGCCCATCGAGAACAGTGCCGCGCCACCGAGCACGGCGTTGCCGGTATGCGCGATGAACGCGAGCACCGCAAAAAGCGGCGCGGTCATGCAGGCGCCGACCACCAGCGCCGACAGCGCGCCCATCACGGCGACCGCGGTAAATTTGCCACCCGAGCGTCCCGCTGACGCGCTCGACATGCGATCGCGCCAGCGCGGCGGCAGTTCGAGATCCACACCGGCGATCAGCAGCAGCGCGAAAATCGTCAGAAGGCCGCCGAACGCGCCGAGCACCCACGGGTTCTGCAGCCATGCGCCGAGACTCTGCCCGACGAGTGCCGCCACGACACCCAGCACCGTGTACACGAGCGCCATCCCGACTACATACGCGAGCGACAGCGCGAAGCCACGCCTGCGCGTGACGCGCGCTCCCTCACCGATGATGATCGCCGACAGAATCGGAATCATCGGATACGAGCACGGCAGCAAGCTCAGAATGGCGCCGGCAACGAAATAAAGCCCGACGATCGCAAAAAAACCGCCACGCTGCAGCAGCGACTTCGCGTAATCGGCGCTGGTGGCGCGTTCGTACCAGGGTTCGTCGTCAGTGGCGGCGGATTGTTGCGCGGTTGGGGTCGCCGCCCCGCTGCCAGCCAGCTGCAGCGCCTCGCTGCTCACGTGGTACACGCGCTCCATCGGGGGGTAGCAGATGCCCGCGTCGGCACAGCCCTGCGACGTCACCGCAAGATCGAACGGTCCGGCAGCCTGCTTGACCGGAATACGAATCGTCAGCTCGTTGCGATACGTCTCGACATTCTTGTTGAATGTCTGATCGAACTTCACATGACCGCGTGGCAGTTCAGGCTCGCCAAGCGTCGCCGTGCCGTTGCGGGTCGCGAACGCGAAGCGCTCGCGGTACATGTAGTAGCCGTCCGCAATCTTGTAGGTGACGACGACTTGGCCGGGGGCCTCGGTCGCGCTGAACCGGAACGCGACGGACGGGTCGAGGAAGTCGTCCGCGGCGCGCGCGAGCGTGGCGACTTGCGCGAGGAACACGCAGCCGAGCAGAAAGAATGCGGTGCGCAGCGCAGCGCGCGCGCGCCGATCGAGACCGTTAAACATGAACAGGGCGTTGGGTTTCAGCAGTGATCCACTGGCCGTAGGCGGCGGAGGCCGTCGCTTGCCATGAGAGGATTTCCGGCGTGCCGTAGGGATGGTGAGCCTGAATGTATTGCTCCAGTTCGAGCGCGCGAGCGGCGCTGGTCTTGAACAGCAGCTGGATTTCCTGCGCGGTTTCGATCGCGCCCTGCCAGTGATAGCTCGACTGCACGCTGCCTAGCTGGGTGACGCATGCGCAAAGGCGAGCGGCGAGCGCGTCGGCTGCGAGCTTTTGAGCGCCGGCCGCGTCCGGCACCGTTGTCAGCACCAAGGTCACATTCACACTCACACCAAGCTCCGGCGGCGCAGGATTTCGATCCCTATATCGTATCACCTGGCCCTGTCGCCCTGCAGGGCGCCACGCGGTGCGGCCGCGACATTTGGTCACTGCGAAGCAGCTTTCGCTATCAATGAAAAATCCGCCGCAGAAAACAAAAAAGCCAGGCGATGCGCCTGGCTTTTTGTCGAAGCAGAAAGCTTACTCAGCTTCTTGCACTTCCGTTTCTTCAACTTCCGGACGGTCGAGCAGTTCGACCAGAGCCATCGGCGCATTGTCACCAACGCGGAAGCCGAACTTCAGCACGCGCAGGTAGCCGCCCGGACGGTTTGCGTAGCGCGGGCCGAGCACGTCGAACAGCTTCGTGACCGAGTCACGATCGCGCAGGCGGTTGAACGCCAGACGACGGTTTGCGAGCGACGGCTTCTTGCCGAGCGTGATCAGCGGCTCGACGACTTTACGAAGTTCCTTGGCCTTCGGCAGCGTGGTCTTGATGACTTCGTGCTCGATCAGCGAGTTGGACATGTTACGGAGCATTGCCAAACGGTGGCTGCTCGTGCGGTTCAGTTTCCGCAGACCATGACGGTGACGCATGTTAATTCCTTCAGTTCAAAGTTTTGGTCCAGCTCTTCTATCGCACTCGTTCTGCAGCATCGACTACAAACAGTGAGCGCACGGGCCGGTAGTGACAAAAGACAAGACGCGGATTTTAAAGGAAAATCCGCGCCTTTGCCAGTACAGTACAGCGGTGCAATTCGCGGGTCACACCCGACCGAGTTGTCCGCTTACTTGTCGAGACCAGCCGGCGGCCAGTTTTCGAGCTTCATGCCGAGCGTCAGCCCACGCGATGCCAGAACTTCCTTGATCTCGTTCAGCGACTTGCGACCCAGATTCGGAGTCTTGAGCAGTTCGTTCTCGGTACGCTGGATCAGGTCGCCGATGTAGTAGATGTTCTCGGCCTTCAGGCAGTTCGCGGAACGAACCGTCAGTTCGAGATCGTCGACCGGACGCAGCAGGATCGGATCGATCTGCGGTGCGCGCGACGGCGCTTCCGCCGCTGCTTCGGTACCTTCCAGTGCCGCGAACACCGACAACTGATCGACCAGAATGCGCGCCGATTGTCGGATCGCTTCTTCCGGCGAAATCACACCGTTGGTCTCGATGTTCATCACGAGCTTGTCGAGGTCGGTGCGCTGCTCGACGCGAGCGCTTTCGACCGCGTAGCTCACGCGACGAACCGGCGAAAACGAGGCGTCCAGCACGATCCGGCCGATGATCTTGGCCGACTCTTCACCGTAACGACGCACATTGCCCGGCACATAGCCGCGGCCCTTTTCGACCTTGATCTGCACGTCGAGCTTGCCGCCCTTCGACAGATGCGCAATCACGTGATCGGGATTGATGACTTCGCAATCGTGCGCGAGTTCGATATCGCCGGCCGTGACCACGCCTTCGCCTTCCTTCCGCAGCGTAACCGTCACTTCGTCACGATTATGCAGCTTGAAGACGACGCCCTTCAGGTTCAACAACAGGTTGACCACATCCTCTTGCACACCGTCGAGCGTCGAATACTCGTGCACGACGCCTGCAATCGTCACCTCGGTCGGGGCATAGCCCACCATCGACGACAACAGCACGCGCCGAAGCGCGTTGCCCAAGGTGTGGCCATAACCGCGTTCAAACGGCTCCATGACCACTTTCGCGTGGCTTTCGCCAAGCGATTCAACTGCGATAATCTTGGGCTTCAACAAACTGGTTTGCATAGGTTTTCCTTTTCAATACCCTCGGCTCGTTACACCGATAAGGCTGACCGGTAACAACCTGAAAATAAACAGCCGAGACGCCCCCTTGCGCAACGCAATCAGGGCGCCCCGGCCGTCAATCCGATTACCGCGAATACAATTCGACGATCAGGCTTTCGTTGATGTCGCCAGCGATGTCGCTGCGTTCCGGCTTCTGCTTGAAGGTACCTTCGAACTTCTTCGCGTCGACCGCGACCCAGCTCGGCATGCCGCCTTGCTCAGCGAGCGACAGCGCCTCAATGATGCGAGCCTGCTTGCGCTTCTGTTCGCGCACGGCGACGACGTCCCCAGCCTTCACTTGCATCGACGGGATGTTCGTCACGACGCCGTTCACCGTGATTGCCTTGTGGCCAACGAGCTGACGCGCTTCAGCGCGCGTCGAGCCAAAGCCCATGCGATACACGACGTTGTCCAGACGCGATTCGAGCAGTTGCAGCAGGTTCTCACCCGTGTTGCCCTTCAAGCGGTCTGCTTCAGCGAAGTAGCGACGGAACTGGCGCTCGAGGACACCGTAGATACGCTTTACTTTTTGCTTCTCGCGCAGCTGAGTGCCATAGTCGGACGTACGTGCGCCCGAGGTACGGCCGTGCTGGCCGGGCTTGCTGTCAAGCTTGCACTTGTCAGCGAGCGAACGGCGCGCGCTCTTCAGGAAGAGGTCAGTGCCTTCACGGCGGGACAGCTTGGCCTTGGGGCCGATATAACGTGCCACGTTGATTCCTTCTGTGATTTATCACGCGAATGCTTCCACTCGCGCTAGTCCGAACCCTTTGAGTCGAACGGTGGGCTTAGTCAATTCAATAACGCACGCAGCCCGCCACCGCGCAAGGCGGCAACAGGCGCTCGAAATACCAGCGTCTTAGATACGACGACGCTTCGGCGGACGGCAGCCGTTGTGCGGGACCGGCGTCACGTCGGAGATCGCGGTGATCTTGATGCCAAGACCATGCAGCGCTCGCACCGCCGATTCCCGGCCAGGACCGGGGCCCTTGATCCGCACTTCGAGGTTCTTCACGCCGTATTCCATCGCCACGCGGCCAGCTGATTCAGCTGCGACCTGAGCTGCAAACGGAGTCGACTTACGCGAACCCTTGAAGCCCTGACCGCCCGACGTTGCCCAGGCAAGCGCGTTGCCTTGACGGTCGGTGATCGTGATGATGGTGTTGTTGAACGACGCGTGAACGTGAACCACGCCCTCGGCGACGTTCTTCTTGACCTTCTTGCGAACGCGTTGCGCCGCGGAGTTGTTCGAAGCCTTAGCCATTACGTTTTCCTGTAACTGTCAGTTCCGCTTACTTCTTCAGCGATTGCGCTGCACGACGCGGACCCTTGCGCGTACGGGCATTCGTACGCGTACGCTGGCCGCGCAGGGGAAGACCCTTACGATGCCGCACGCCACGATAGCAGCCGAGATCCATCAGGCGCTTGATGTTCATCGTCGTTTCACGGCGCAGATCGCCTTCAACGATGAACTTGCCGACTTCTTCACGCAGCTTTTCGAGGTCTGCGTCAGTCAGGTCTTTGACCTTCTTCGAAAATGCCACACCAGCAGCGACGCAAATGTCGCGCGAGCGCGTGCGACCGACACCGTAAATAGCCGTCAGGCCGATTTCAGTATGCTGGTGATTCGGGATGTTAACCCCTGCGATACGAGCCATTGTTTTTCCTCAAACAAAAAGCGCAAGCAAAAGCGCGGCGTTCAGCCTTGACGCTGTTTGTGGCGCGGATCAGAACTGCAAATCACGCGCACAACGCCTTTGCGCTTGATGATCTTGCAATTGCGGCAAATGCGCTTAACCGATGCCATCACTTTCATGATATTACCCTTTTTTCAAATCACTTCGCCCGGAACACGATCCGCGCACGCGACAGATCGTAAGGCGTCAATTCAACCGTCACCTTGTCGCCCGGCAAGATCCGGATGTAGTGCATCCGCATTTTGCCGGATATGTGTCCCAACACGACATGGCCGTTTTCCAGCTTCACCCTGAAGGTAGCATTAGGCAGGTTCTCGATTACTTCGCCCTGCATCTGGATAACATCGTCTTTGGCCATAAGTCCTTTCAACGCATCGGGACGCCGCCGCCTTTGAAATTAGCTTTCTTCAGCAGCGATTCATACTGTTGCGACATAACGTACGACTGCACCTGCGCCATGAAATCCATTGTGACGACGACAATGATCAGCAGCGACGTTCCACCAAAATAAAACGGCACGTTCCAGCGCAGCACCAGAAATTCAGGCAGCAGGCAAACGAACACGATGTAGATCGCACCGGCAAGCGTCAAACGCGTGAGGATGCGGTCGATATATCGCGCCGTCTGATCGCCCGGGCGGATACCTGGGACGAAAGCGCCGCTTTTTTTCAGGTTGTCGGCCGTTTCCCTGCTGTTAAACACCAGTGCAGTGTAGAAGAAGCAGAAGAAGACGATCGCCAACGCGTACAGCAACACGTACACCGGTTGACCGGGCTTCAGGGCTTCGGCAACGTTGTGCAACGTGTCTGCGAACCAGCTGGTACGCGAACCCGAACTGAACCAGTTCAGGATAGTTGCCGGGAAGAGAATGATCGACGATGCGAAGATCGGCGGAATCACGCCCGACATATTCAGCTTCAGCGGCAAATGCGAAGACTGGCCGCCGTAAATCTTGTTGCCCACCTGCCGCTTCGCATAATTCACAAGTATCTTGCGCTGGCCGCGTTCGATGAACACCACCAGATAGGTCACAGCAGCAATCAGCGCGACGACGATAATCGCCGAGATGATGCTCATCGAGCCGGTTCGCACCAGTTCAAAGAGACCACCGATTGCGTTCGGGAAACCCGCCGCGATACCGCCGAATATGATGATCGAGATACCGTTGCCAAGCCCGCGCTCCGTGATCTGCTCACCCAGCCACATCAGGAACATCGTGCCGGTCACCAGCGTCACGACCGTCGTCAAGCGGAAAACCATCCCCGGATCGATCACGAGGCCCGGCTGATTTTCCAGAGCGACGGCAATACCGAACGCCTGGAACGTCGCCAGCACAACCGTGAAGATCCGCGTGTACTGCGTAATCTTTCGCTGACCTGCCTGCCCTTCCTTTTTCAGCGCTTCGAGCTGCGGCGAAACAATCGCCAGCAACTGCATGATGATCGACGCCGAAATGTACGGCATGATCCCCAGCGCGAAAATCGTGAACCGCGAAAGTGCGCCACCCGAGAACATGTTAAACATGCCAAGGATGCCGCCCGACTGGCTTTGGAACAGTTTCGCCAGTTGGTCCGGGTCGATACCCGGCACCGGAATATGCGCGCCGATACGGTAGACGACTAGCGCCAGCAGCAGGAACACTGCTCGCCGGCGCAGATCGCCAAACTTCGCCGCGCTGCGGCCGGGTTTTGCGAGACTCGGGCTGTTAGCCAAGTACCTTCTCCGATGCAAGTGCTAGTGACGGCTATTAACTTGCGCGTTACTCGGCAAAAGAGCCACCGGCTGCCTCGATAGCAGCACGTGCGCTCTTCGTCGCACCCAGACCCTTCACAACGACCTTGCGCTTGAGCTCGCCCGTTGCAATGATCTTGGCGCTACGGATCAGCTCGCCGACGAGGCCGGCTTGCTTGAGAGCCAGCAGATCGATTTCGTCGACCGGCAGCTTCTCCAGATCCGAGAGACGTACTTCCCCGACGAATTCCTTCGTCAGCGAGGTGAAGCCACGCTTCGGCAGGCGACGTTGCAGCGGCATTTGACCGCCTTCAAAGCCAACCTTGTGAAAGCCGCCCGAACGCGACTTCTGACCCTTGTGACCACGGCCAGCGGTCTTGCCGAGGCCGGAGCCGATGCCGCGACCAACGCGGCGCTTTGCGTGCTTCGCGCCTTCGGCCGGCTTCAGGTTATTCAATTCCATTATCAACTCCTTGAGTCCTGGTCAGCCGCTTAGCTGATGACCTTAACGAGGTACGAAACCTTGTTGATCATGCCGCGCACAGCCGGCGTATCCTGCAACTCGCTAACCGAGTTGAGTCGGCGCAGGCCCAAGCCACGCACCGTTGCACGGTGCGATTCACGGGTGCCGATCAGGCTCTTGACGAGCTGGACCTTGACAGTTTTATCAGACATGGTGTCCACCTTTAGCCCAGAATTTCTTCGACGGACTTGCCACGCTTCGCAGCGATGTCGGCCGGCGTGGACTGCTTGCGCAGACCATCGAGCGTCGCACGAACGAGGTTGTACGGGTTCGTCGAGCCGTGGCTCTTGGCCACAACGTTCTGCACACCCATCACGTCGAACACGGCGCGCATCGGTCCGCCCGCGATCACGCCGGTACCGTCCTTCGCCGGAGCGAGGAGGACCGTCGATGCGCCGTGCTTACCGTGCACTTCGTGTTGCAAGGTACCGTTCTTCAACGGCACCTTGAACATGTTGCGGCGAGCCTGTTCCATCGCCTTCTGGACAGCGACCGGCACTTCCTTCGCCTTGCCCTTGCCCATACCGACGCGGCCATCACCGTCGCCAACCACGGTCAGTGCAGCGAAGCCGAGAATACGGCCACCCTTCACGACCTTGGTCACGCGGTTAACCGCGATCATTTTTTCACGAAGGCCGTCGTCGCGTTCGTCAGCCTGAACTTTAGCTTGCATCTTTGCCATGACGAATTCTTCCCTTAGAACTTGAGTCCGGCTTCGCGCGCCGCGTCAGCCAGCGCTTTCACGCGGCCGTGGTAACGGAAACCCGAACGGTCGAAGGCGACGGATTCGATGCCGGCAGCCTTAGCCTTTTCTGCAATGCGCTTGCCGATCAGAGTGGCAGCAGCAACGTTGCCGCCCTTTCCCGATTGATCGGCCAGTTGCGCACGCACTTCGGCTTCGAGCGTCGACGCGCTAGCGAGCACCTTGGTACCGCACGGCGAGAACACTTGCGCATAGATGTGCGTGTTCGTGCGATGCACGGCGAGACGCGCGACCTGCAGCTCAGCGATCTTGATACGCGTCTGACGAGCGCGGCGCAGGCGAGATTGAGACTTATCCATGATTGCGCACCCTTACTTCTTCTTCGTTTCTTTGAGGATCACAACCTCATCGGCGTAACGCACGCCCTTGCCCTTGTAGGGCTCCGGCGGACGGTAGCCGCGCACTTCTGCAGCGACTTGACCGACTTGTTGCTTGTTGATCCCCTTGATCACGATTTCGGTTTGCGACGGGGTTTCTGCCTTGACGCCAGCCGGCATCTGGTGCACCACCGGGTGCGAGAAACCCAGCGACAGGTTCAGCTTGTCGCCTTGCGCTTGTGCGCGGTAACCGACGCCAACCAGCGTCAGCTTGCGCTCGAAACCCTTCGTCACGCCGTGCACCATGTTCGCAACCAGCGCGCGCATCGTGCCCGACATCGCATTCGCCTCGCGGCTTTCATCGACCGGCTCGAACTTCAGCGTGCCGCTGTCGTTCACTACCTTCACGAGGCTGTTGGCAGCCTGCGAAATCGTACCCAGCGGACCCTTGACAGTAATGCTGTCGGCGCTCAGGGCCACTTCCGCGCCTTGCAGCGCGATTGGGCTCTTACCTACTCGAGACATGTTTCTCTCCTTTCGGCCTTAAGCGACATAGCAGATGACTTCGCCGCCAACGCCCGTTGCACGTGCCTTGCGGTCCGTCATCACGCCCTTCGGCGTCGACACGATTGCCACGCCCAGGCCATTCATGACCACGGGGATGTCGTTACGGCCGCGGTACACACGCAGACCAGGCTTCGAGACGCGTTCAATGCGCTCGATGACCGGACGGCCAGCGTAATACTTCAACACGATGTTCAATTCCGACTTCGCACCTTCGGACTTCACTGCGAAATCGTCGATATAACCTTCGTCCTTCAGGACCTGCGCAATCGCAACCTTGACTTTCGACGAGGGCATAGTCACCGAAACCTTCTCGACCATCTGCGCATTGCGGATGCGAGTCAGCATATCGGCGATAGGATCACTCATGCTCATTTATGTTTCTCCTATTACCAGCTCGCCTTGGTCAGGCCAGGGATCTCGCCGCGGAACGCGATTTCGCGAATCTTGTTACGCGCCAGCCCGAATTTACGGAACGTGCCGCGCGGACGACCGGTAATTGCGCAACGGTTGCGCTTACGGGTCGGGTTAGAGTTTCGCGGCAGTTGCTGCAGTTCCAGGCGTGCTGCGTAATGCTCTTCTTCCGACTTGCTCGTATCGCCAATGATTGCCTTCAATGCTGCACGCTTAGGAGCGTACTTGGCGGCGAGGCGAGCACGCTTCTTTTCACGTTCGATCAGTGCCAGTTTAGCCACGGTAACCTCAGTTTCTGAACGGGAACTTGAAGCTGGCGAGCAGAGCCTTTGCTTCGTCGTCAGTCTTCGCAGTCGTCGTGATGCTGATGTTCAGCCCACGCAGTGCGTCGATCTTGTCGTAGTCGATTTCGGGGAAAATGATCTGCTCTTTCACACCGACGTTGTAGTTGCCGCGACCATCGAACGCCTTGCCCGACACGCCACGGAAGTCGCGCACACGGGGGAGCGCAACCGTCACGAAACGGTCCAGGAATTCGTACATTGCCTGGCCACGCAGCGTGACCATTGCACCGATCGGATATCCCTGACGGATCTTGAAGCCAGCGATTGCCTTGCGTGCCTTCGTGATCACCGGCTTCTGGCCCGCGATCTTCGTCAGATCGCCAACGGCGTTTTCGATGATCTTCTTGTCAGCGACGGCCTCGCCAAGGCCCATGTTAAGGGTGATCTTGGTGATGCGCGGCACTTCCATCACGGACTTGTAACCGAACTTCTCGATGAGGCCGGGTACAACCTTCTCTTTGTAAAACTCTTGCAAACGAGCCATTTTTTACTCCGCAGCGTCAGGCGCTCAGTACGGCACCGGTCGTCTTCAGGAAACGGACCTTCTTGCCCCCTTCGACCTTGATGCCTACACGCGATGGCTTGCCATTCGCGTCCACCAATGCGACGTTCGAAATTTGCAGCGGCATCGTCTTGGCTTCCACGCCGCCCGTCGTACCCTTCATCGGGTTCGGCTTGACGTGCTTCTTGACGAGGTTGATGCCCTCGACAGTCACGGTCTCGCCGTGAACGGCCAGCACCACGCCACGCTTGCCCTTATCTTTGCCGGTGATGACGATAACTTCGTCACTCTTGCGAATCTTGTTCATCGCGACTCCTTACAGCACTTCAGGCGCCAGCGAAACGATCTTCATGAATCGTTCGCTACGCAACTCGCGCGTGACAGGCCCAAAAATACGGGTACCGATCGGTTCGAGCTTGGTGTTGAGCAACACAGCCGCGTTGCCGTCGAACTTGATCAGCGAGCCGTCCTGACGACGCACGCCCTTGGCGGTGCGAACCACCACGGCGTTGTAGATTTCGCCTTTCTTCACGCGCCCGCGCGGCGTTGCCTCTTTGACAGTCACCTTGATGATGTCGCCAATGCTGGCATAACGACGCTTCGAGCCGCCGAGCACCTTGATGCACATGACTTCACGTGCACCCGTGTTGTCGGCCACTTCAAGCCGAGTTTCGGTCTGGATCATGGTTTATCTTTCCCAACTTAATCCGGTCACACCACCATGGCGCTTCCCGGTCAGTCTTGGTCCCGTCAGCCGATCGGCTGCTTGGGTTAGAACAGCAGCGACGGCAAACGAAACCCGCCATCGCAATCCGGTGAATCCTTCGGTCTAGGCTGGCGCCCGAACCGCTTCCCCCACCAACTTCGCCCGCGACGGGGCTCCCATAAAGAGGGAAGACCGAAATTATATCAAATAATCTCGGTCTTGCAAGCGAAACTTACTGCGATTTCAACTATTTTCTACAGCTTTGCGACATTAGATGACGCGAGCAGCCTCGACCAGGCGAGCCACAACCCAAGCCTTCGTCTTCGAAATCGGACGAGTTTCCTGGATTTCAACGAGGTCGCCCTCGTTGTACGTGTTCGCGTCGTCATGCGCGTGGTACTTCTTCGACCGCACGACGTACTTGCCGTAGATCGGGTGCTTCACGCGGTGCTCGACCAGCACGGTAACCGTCTTGTCCATCTTGTTGCTGACGACCTTGCCGACCAGCGTCCGCTTGAGCGAGTTTTTTACGCTATCGTTCATTTCTGGTTCGCCTTCTCAGTCAGGACGGTCCGCACACGCGCGATGTCGCGACGGACCTTCTTCAGCTGGCTCGTGTTCGTGAGCTGCTGAGTCGCGAGTTGCATGCGCAGGCCAAATTGCGCCTTCAACAGGTCCGACAGCTCCTTGTTGAGCGCGGCCTGATCTTTCTGGTGAAGTTCGGAAGCCTTCATCATTTGCTCCTTAGGCGCCGAGCTGACGCACGATAAACGTCGTCTTCAGCGGCAGCTTCGCTGCAGCCAGACGGAACGCTTCGCGCGCCAGTTCTTCGGTTACGCCGTCCATTTCGTACAGCATCTTGCCCGGTTGAATCTCAGCGACGTAGTACTCCGGGTTACCCTTACCGTTACCCATACGTACTTCCGCCGGCTTGGTCGAGATCGGCTTGTCCGGGAAGATCCGGATCCAGATGCGGCCACCGCGCTTGATGTGACGCGTCATTGCACGACGCGCCGCTTCAATCTGGCGCGCGGTCAGACGGCCACGACCGACAGCCTTCAGGCCGAACTCACCGAACGACACCGCGTTGCCGCGGGTAGCAACGCCGGTGTTACGACCTTTCTGCTCTTTGCGATACTTTCTGCGTTTCGGTTGCAGCATCGTTATTCTCCAGTCTTCCCGTCGCCGCCGGCACCGCCAGCACGTCGGGGAGCGCCACGGCGTGCACCTGCCGGGCCACCACCTTCACCATCACGACGCGGACGGCGATCGCCACCCGGACGTGCGTTGCGGCGCGGACGCTTTTCTTCGGCGACTTCTTCGACCACCGGTGCGTCGTTGCGGCCGAGCGTGTCGCCCTTGTAGACCCACACCTTCACGCCGATGATGCCGTACGTCGTCTTTGCTTCCGACGTTGCGTAGTCGATATCCGCACGCAGCGTATGAAGCGGCACGCGACCTTCGCGATACCATTCCGTACGGGCGATTTCGATACCGTTCAGACGGCCAGCGCTCATGATCTTGATGCCTTGAGCACCCAGACGCATCGCGTTCTGCATCGCACGCTTCATCGCGCGGCGGAACATGATCCGGCGCTCGAGTTGTTGCGTGATCGAATCAGCGATCAGTTGCGCGTCCGTTTCCGGCTTGCGGATTTCTTCGATGTTGACGTGAACCGGAACGCCCATGCGCTTTTGCAGCTCGGACTTCAGCAGTTCGATGTCTTCACCCTTCTTGCCGATCACGACACCCGGACGCGAGCTGAAAATCGTGATACGCGCGTTCTTTGCAGGACGCTCGATCACAACGCGGCCGACGGACGCGTTCTTCAGCTTCTTCTTCAGGTATTCACGAACACCGATGTCTTCCTGCAACATCGCCGCGAAATTGTTGTTGTTCGCGTACCAACGCGAAGCCCAATTGCGGCTGACGGCCAAACGGAAGCCAGTCGGATGAATTTTCTGTCCCATCGTATGACCCCTTAATTCCCGACCGTCACAGTGATGTGACAGGATTGCTTCTCGATGCGGTTACCGCGGCCTTTAGCGCGCGCGGTGAAACGCTTCAGCGATGCTGCCTTGTCGACGTAGATACTCTTGATCTTGAGCTCGTCGATATCGGCGCCTTCATTGTGCTCCGCATTCGCGATCGCCGACAGCACGACCTTTTTCACGATCCCCGCAGCCTTCTTCGGCGAGAACGTCAGAACGTTCAGCGCCTTGTCGACCGGCAAACCGCGGATCTGGTCAGCCACAAGGCGCGTTTTCTGCGCCGAGATGCGGGCACCGCGATGAATTGCTTTCACTTCCATCTTGACTGCCCCTTATTTCTTGGCCTTCTTGTCGGCCGCGTGTCCCTTGAACGTACGGGTCAGTGCGAACTCGCCAAGCTTGTGGCCGACCATGTTTTCCGTGACATACACCGGAACGTGTTGACGGCCGTTGTGAACGGCGATCGTCAGGCCGATGAAGTCCGGCAGGATCGTCGAGCGACGCGACCAGGTCTTGATCGGTTTCTTGTCACGCGATGCTGCAGCCGCCTCAACCTTCTTCAGCAAATGGGCGTCGCAGAACGGACCTTTCTTAATAGAACGTGCCATTGCCTACTCCTTAACGCTTGTGACGGCGCTGGACGATCATGCTCGTCGTGCGCTTGTTGCTGCGGGTGCGATAGCCCTTCGTCGGCGTGCCCCACGGGCTCACCGGATCGCGGCCTGCCGCAGTCTTGCCTTCGCCACCACCGTGCGGGTGGTCGACCGGGTTCATTGCAACGCCACGCACCGTCGGGCGGATACCGCGCCAGCGGTTCGCACCAGCCTTACCGATTTGACGGAGGCTATGCTCTTCGTTGCCTACTTCACCGATCGTTGCGCGGCATTCAACGTGAACGCGGCGGATTTCGCCCGAACGCAGACGAACCTGCGCGTAGATGCCTTCGCGAGCCAGCAGCATCGCCGACGTACCCGCCGAACGCGCCATTTGCGCGCCCTTGCCCGGCAGCATTTCGATGCAGTGAATCGTCGTACCGACCGGGATGTTGCGAATCGGCAGCGTGTTACCTGCGCGGATCGGCGCCTCCGAGCCTGACATCAGCTGTTGACCAACGGTAATACCCTTCGGAGCGATGATGTAGCGGCGCTCGCCGTCTGCGTACAGAACCAGCGCGATGTTCGCGCTACGGTTCGGGTCGTACTCGAGACGCTCGACCTTTGCGGGAATACCATCCTTCGTGCGACGGAAGTCAACAACACGATAGTGATGCTTGTGACCACCACCCTTGTGACGCGTGGTGATGTGACCGTTGTTGTTACGGCCGGCGGTCGACGACTGCGTGTCGAGCAGCGCTGCGAACGGCTTGCCCTTGTGCAGTTCCTTGTTGACCACCTTGACCATCGCGCGGCGACCCGGCGAAGTCGGCTTAACTTTCACGATTGCCATGATTACTTGGCCTCCGCTTCAAAGTTGATTTCCTGGCCGGGCTTCAGGCAGACGTACGCCTTCTTCACGTCCTTGCGCTTGCCCATGAAGCGACCAAAGCGCTTGGCTTTGCCCTTCGCGACCAACACGTTGACGGAATCGACTTCCACCTTGAACAGCAGCTCGACTGCAGCTTTCACTTCCTGCTTCGTGGCATCCGGCGCGACTTCGAACACAACCTGTTCGTTCTTGTCGGCCACCAGCGTCGCCTTTTCGGAGACCACCGGCGCGAGCAGGACCTGCATCAAACGATGATCGTTCTTGCGAATCTCGCTCATGACAGCAACTCCTCGATCTGGGCGACCGCAGCCTTCGTGATCAGGATCTTCTTGAAGTAGATCAGCGACAGCGGGTCGGCGTAACGCGGCTCCACAACCGCCACGTGGGCGAGGTTGCGCGACGCGAGGTACAGGTTTTCGTCAACCGTGTCGGTAATCACCAGCACGGAATCGAGACCCATCGCCTTGAATTTTTCGGCCAGCAGCTTCGTCTTCGGCGCTTCGAGCGTCAACTCGTCGACCACCGAGATGCGGCCTTCGCGGGCCAGCTGCGAGAAGATCGAGCAGAGACCTGCACGATGCATCTTCTTGTTGACCTTGTGCGAAAAGTTTTCTTCCGGCGAATTCGGGAAAATACGGCCACCGCCGCGCCACAGCGGGCTCGACGACATACCGGCACGGGCGCGGCCCGTACCCTTCTGGCGCCACGGCTTCTTGGTCGTGTGTTTGACCTGCTCACGATCCTTCTGCGCGCGGTTGCCGCTACGGGCATTCGCCTGGTACGCAACCACCACCTGGTGAATCAGGGCTTCGTTGTAGTCGCGGCCGAACACGACGTCCGACGCGCTAACGCCTGCACTTTCCTGACCATTGGCATTCAGGAGCTTAAGTTCCATTATTTCGCTCCTTTCACGGCACGCGTCTTCACGGCCGGCGTAACGAATACCTTGCCACCCTTCGCACCCGGAACGGCGCCCTTGACCAGCAGCAGCTTGCGGTCAGCGTCGATACGAGCGATTTCGAGGTTTTGCACCGTTACCTTCTCATCGCCCATGTGACCGGTCATGCGCTTACCCGGGAAAACACGACCCGGATCCTGCGCCATACCGATCGAGCCCGGCACATTGTGCGAGCGCGAGTTACCGTGAGATGCACGGCCAGACGAGAAGTTATAACGCTTGATGGTACCGGCGTAGCCTTTACCGATCGACACGCCTTGCACGTCGACCTTCTGGCCCACTTCGAACAGCTCGGGACCAACCACGGCGCCGCTCGACAGTTCGGCAGCCTTAGCGGCATCGATCTGGAATTCTTTGAGGATTTCACCGGCTTGAACACCGGCTTTGGCGAGATGACCTGCCAACGGCTTCGTCACGCGGGATGCACGGCGCGTACCGAAGGCAACCTGCACGGCCGTGTAGCCGTCGGTTTCAACAGTCTTGATCTGCGTCACGCGGTTGTCGGACACGTCCAGCACGGTGACGGGAATTGAATCCCCTTCAGCCGTGAAGATACGGGTCATGCCAACCTTGCGACCTACGAGTCCAAGGCTCATCGTTTTCTCCATTCCCGACTGCGATTGGTCGGGGCTAATTTACAAAATGCCGGCACCGCTTCGGGCATGAAACCATGCTGCAGGACGCCGACTTTTTTACGCAAATGCGCGAAAAGCTCGATAGTATAGCGAGCCTTTTCGTTTTCCGCAAGCAATCAATGACTTAGCGTTGCCCGGGTGGCCGGGCAAGGGCTGGAAGCCTTACTGCAGCTTGATTTCAACGTCCACGCCAGCCGGGAGATCCAGCTTCATGAGCGCGTCGACGGTCTTGTCCGTCGGGTCAACGATGTCCATCAGACGCTGGTGGGTGCGGATTTCGAGCTGGTCACGCGACGTCTTGTTGACGTGCGGCGAACGCAGGATGTCGAAGCGTTGAATGCGAGTCGGCAGGGGTACGGGACCACGAACAATCGCGCCGGTCCGCTTTGCCGTATCGACGATTTCAGCTGCCGATTGGTCGATCAGGCGATAGTCGAAAGCCTTCAGGCGAATGCGGATTTTCTGGTTCTGCATGACAAATTCCTTGAAAAGAGCGAGGCGATATTGCACCGCCGATTAGAAAAAGAACGTAGGCTCGGACGCTCGCGCAGAGCGAGTGCCTGAGCCCGGGCGCTACAGACTGCTACAGCAATCGTCGATTTTACTCGATGATCTTGGCGACGACACCAGCGCCGACCGTACGGCCACCTTCGCGAATTGCAAAGCGCAGACCTTCTTCCATCGCGATCGGGTTGA